>CAIWET010000625.1 GCA_903911805.1 uncultured Ignavibacteria bacterium
ATAAAATTATTATCATTATTACAAAATCCAATAAAATAAGCTCCTTTTATTTCTTTGTAAATATCTCCATTTTCAGGATTTACAAATAAAATACTACAACTGTCCCAATAATGAATTTTTTCAGAACCTTCATAAACTTTTGTAACAACTAAAATTGAATCGTTCTTTGAAAATATTGGATCAGAATACAAAAAGTTAATTTTATATCCTTCAAATTTCCAAAGCTCATTTTCGTAAGAAAATAACTGTACATTTGCAGCCATAAGCAGCACCACAATAAACATTAATTTTTTCATTTTAAAACTCCTTAAATCTTCACAAACTTAATAAACTTTTCACTTATTTTTATAAAATAAACACCAGTTGGAAGATTTTTTATATAAACTCTATCTATCTTCTCCTGATTAATTGTTGATGTTGGGTAAACTATATCTTGTTTTTCTCCAAGAACATTATAGATTTCATAAGTCATACCTGAATTATTAGAATATATATCTAAATAATCAGATGCTGGGTTTGGTGAAATAAGTAAATTATTTTCTAATTCATCTGGAACTTCTAAAATTGTTCTTGAATTGCAAATACTCCAATCAAATATTTGGTGCAGTGCAGCAGCGCAGCCAGTTCCTGAAGTAAATCCAATATAGGCTTGGTTATTTGTTAAATTTATATAGTTTGAAAAAATAAAGTTTTCTAAATTTGCGATATGTTTGAAATTAGTAGAAGCTGAATCCATATATATTTTTAATGTTTTATTATCAGCACTATAATCAAGTGTAATAGTATAAGTCTCTCCATTTATTAATTTTGGGATATTTGCATTCAAAGAAATAGTATTTTCGGGACTATGTAGCGGTGAAATAATATCTTTTGAGTGTTGAATTGCAAAATGATTTCCATTAGGATCTTTAAAATCAATAATTTCTGAAGAATCATTTTTAAAAGTATCAAATTCGAAAGCAAGTGCATTTTCTAGAGATCCATATCCAATATTGCCTCCATATCCACCACAAACACTAGTATTTTTATTTTGTATTACAAATGCAATGCCATCCCCTCCATTTTCTGATTTATCATCACAACCACCATTAATTCCAAATAAATATCTAAAACTGAATTTAGTTGAAAAATTCTCATTAAAATTTATTTTTTCATTTAACCAGGCTGACCCTCTATAATAAAAATTATTACTTGTCAAATTAATAGTATCAGCATTTAAATAAGCATTTATGTTGAGTTTCAAGAGCTTTTCATCAATTAAACTGAAACCTTTTGGATCAATAAAATCTGTCTTAAAAGTAGTAAATCCCATAGAGTTTACAATTTTAAGATTGAATGAACCCTTGTTTTTTATGTCTGTAAGTTTTAGCTTTACTATTGCGGTATTACCGGCGAATTTTAATGAGGCAAGTACTATATTTTGTGTTAATGAATCTACCAATTCTATATTTTCAAATCCATTGAAATCATAAATTGTCAATGTATATTCATTGCAAGTTTGAACAATATTTGTAATAACAGGTGAGTTTGCTTCATTTTTTTTAAGTTCTTCAATTAAAGTAATTGGTTCAAAAACTGCTTTTCCACCTCCGATAGCAAATACTCTGGTAGTGTCTTTATTGGTCATAGAAATCGTTTTATGATGTCTTCTAGGAATAATATTTTTGGGTCCAATTATTAAAGTGTTATTTTCATAATTATAAATTTCAGATTCAGCAACAGGAACTTCATACATATCATAACCACCAGAAATAACCACCATTTTCTGATTTAAATTAGTAACAGATGACCAATTTCTAGAATACCTTATTTTATTTTGGTAATCAAATCGGTTTTGATTGTTCTCTAAATAAATCATATCGGATGATTGCAAAGGTTGTTCTTGAACCACTCCACAGCCTACAAATAATTTTCCTGAAAAAGTGTTTATAGCTAAAGGATTTGAAACTTCAATTAATAAGCTATCCTTAAGAATCCATCGTTCTGTTGGTATATCAAATTTAAATATGTATTTTGTTCTATTAGAATTATCACGTCCATTTCTACCGCTTAATATAATTATTTCGCCTGTACTTAATTTTTGTAAATTTGGGGTACCCATTGCCATTGGTAAATCACCAGTTAATCTTGATATTCCAGAATTAGTATTGAAAATCTCGCAATAATAAGTTGCCATACCACCATCTTCTTCGCCACCAGCAACTAATAATAGCGAATCATCTATAAATATTGATGAGTGCTCTGCTCTTGCTAATAATAAATTCCCTAAATGAATCCATTTATTGTTTTTTTTATCATATTTTTCAACTGCTTCAGTGCATGATTTCCAAATCAATAAGTGACCACCATTAACAACAATATCAGAATCTTTATTCATTACAGAAGAACAATATCCGTGTGGATAATTCATTGTTGGTCCAGGTATGATTGTGCCATTATTAATATCAATTATTTCAGACGTAGTTAATCCATTTCCAGAATTATTCAAACCTCCAATTACTAATATTTGATGATTGTTAATTGGTTGTACTTCCACAGCCATTCTAGGTTCATTTAAGTTGCCAAAAGATTGCCAGTAATATTGAGAGAAAGCAATCGAATTGAAACTTAGTAATAGAAAAACTGATATATAAACTGATTTCATTGTTTCCTCAAAAATATCATAATCAATTTTAAATTAATAATTGAAATATTACAAAGCAACAGGATAGTCATTTTGAGAAAATAAG
>CAIWET010000626.1 GCA_903911805.1 uncultured Ignavibacteria bacterium
ATATAATAATTTTTTTTGGAGTTTAAATGGAACAAAATACAAAAAGTAATTCAGAAATACCTGAAAACGCTTACCGAGAACTTAAAGAAGGTGAAGTGTATAATCCAGTTATGTCTGCAAATAAAACTTATCCTGAAGTCACAACATGGTCTTTAGTATTAGGATTGTTAATGGCTGTTTTATTCTCAGCCGCAGCTGCATATTCTGGTTTGAAAATTGGCCAGGTGATGGAAGCTGCTATTCCAATTTCTATTATTGCTGTTGGATTATCAACTGCTTTTAAGAAATCAAATCCTCTTGGTCAAAATGTAATTATACAGTCAATTGGCTCAAGTTCTGGAGTTATAGTTGCTGGAGCAGTTTTTACTTTACCTGCACTTTATATTTTAGGAATTGATAAAAAATTAGGTGTTGATTTCTTTCAAATGTTTATGGCTTCACTTTTAGGTGGTGTAATTGGTATTTTGTTTTTAATTCCATTTAGAAAATATTTTGTAAAAGATATGCACGGGAAATATCCTTTCCCTGAAGCAACTGCAATTACTGAAATTGTAATAACTGGTGAAAAAGGCGGCAAACAAGCTGCGATATTGGTTGTTTCTGGTTTAGTTGGTGGTTTGTATGACTTTGCATTTTCTTCTTTAGGTTTATTTAAAGAAACCTTTACTTCAAAAGTTTTACCTTATGGTACCGAGCTAGCTCAAAAATTAAAATTAGAATTTCAATTAAATATATCCTCTATGATTTTTGGTTTTGGATATTTGGTTGGATTAAAATATTCTTTAATCATTACTGTAGGTTCGCTTTTATCTTGGTTTGTTTTTGTTCCATTAATAAACCAAATTGGTGCTATTGCAGTTGGAGTTGGTGGTATTAATCCATTTGATGCTTTATCTGCTGACCAAATATTTAGACAATTTGTAAGACCAATTGGTATTGGTGCTATTGCAATGGCTGGTATTATTGGAATTATCAAATCATCAGGTGTTATTGTTTCTGCTTTTGGTTTAGCTGTAAACGGTATTACTGGAAAGAATTCTGGAGCTATTGATGAATCCAGAACACAAAAAGATATTAAAATTACATTTATATTTTTTATGATTTTGTTAACCGTTTTAGCATTATTTATATTTTTAATGTCTGGAATGAATTTAACATTAACTCAAGCAATTATTGCTCTTTTAACAATTGTAATTATTTCATTCTTGTTCACTACAGTTGCTGCAAATGCAATTGCAATTGTAGGTTCAAATCCTGTATCTGGAATGACTTTAATGACATTAATTCTTTCTTCAGTTATTTTAACTCAAGTTGGTTTGACTGGTGATCAGGGAATTAAAAGTTCATTGATTATTGGTGGTATAGTTTGCACAGCATTATCAGTAGCTGGTGGTTTAATAACTGACTTTAAAGTTGGTTACTGGCTTGGCTCAACTCCAATAAAGCAGCAACAATTTAAATTCCTTGGTGTTTTAGTTTCAGCTGCGACTGTTGGTGGTGTAATTTATATTTTAAATGGTGCTTATGGTTTCGTTAAAACAGATTTACATCAAATGCCAATGATTGCACCTCAAGCAAATGCAATGGCTGCTGTTATCGAACCTTTAATGTCACCAAATGCACACGTTAATTGGGGATTATATTTAGTTGGCGCAATTATTTCAGTTTTGGTTAATTGGTTAGGAATCTCTCCATTAGCTTTCGCTTTAGGTATGTTTATTCCACAGCCTTTGAATACTCCACTAATAGTTGGTGGTTTAGTAAATCACTTTATTAGCAAGAGTTCAAAAGATAAAGATATTTCTGAATCAAGAATTCAAAGAGGAACTCTCATTGCATCAGGTTTTATGGCAGGAGCATCATTATTTGGTGTTTTAGGTGCATTCTTATTGTTCTTTGGAATTGATATGAGTATTGGAGCTCATTGGACAGAAAGCTATGGATCTGAAGTATTAGCAATCTTTATGTTTGCATTATTAATTGTTTATTTCGTTTGGGATTCAATGAGAGCAAAAAAAGATTAATTTATGAATGATATTATAAAAAAAATATTAAAATATGTTTTTGTATTATTCATACTAGTTGGATCAATCTATTTAGTTGTTAAAGATATTGATTTTGCAGTTCTAATAAATATTATCAAAAATGCGAACTATTTCTGGGTATTAATTTCAATTCCAGTAATGCTCATATCTCATTGGGTAAGAGCATTACGTTGGAAAACTATGATTGACCCAATTAAACCTGGTAATAAAACTTGGGATTTATTTTCTGCTGTAATGGTTGGTTATGCAGTAAATAACGTAATTTCAAGAGCAGGTGAATTTTTAAGACCTTATGTTTATAGTAAAAGAGCAAAAGTATCTTTTTCATCTCTTTTTGCAACAATAGTTGTTGAAAGATTTATGGATTTATTGATGCTTATTCTTTTATTTGGAGGTGTGTCTATATTTTTTAATGACCAAATTAAACTTGCATTACCAAACCTTCAAATAGAAAAGTTGATTTTCCCAACACTTTTGTTAGTTGTAGTTCTTTGTTTAGCATTTTATCCTCCATTTGTAAATTTTTGTTTAAGAATTTTCATTAAGCCATTTTCTCTAAAATTTTATGAAAAATTAATGGATCTTTTTGAAAAATTCTCTCACGGAATAGCAATTTTAAAAACACCATCAGCATACATTAGATTGGTAATTGAATCTCAATCTATTTGGATATTATATGCCGTACCAATGTATTTAATGTTCTTTTCTTTCCCTTTTCAAAATGTTAGTCATCTTGGATTTGATGATGCACTATTATTGATAGTTATTTCAGGAATAGGTTTTACAATTGCTCCAACACCAGGAGCCTTTGGTGTATACCATTGGTTGATTCAAAATGCAATGATGAAATTATATGGAATTTCAAGCGAAGAAGCATTAGCTTATGCCACATTAACTCACGCTATTAATTATATTGTTCAAGTTGGAGTTGGTGGATTATTTTTATTAAGAGAAAATATTAAAAAACTTCCTCATAAGGAAGATATATCAATAGAATTAGAATAATTTTTAGGATAGATTTATATTTATGAAAACAGATAAAGAATTATATAGTGAAATTGCGGTTGACGTTAATGTTGCCAAAGAATGTGGTTTAACTGAAAAAGAATACGAAATGATTTGCGATATTCTTGGTAGAGTTCCAACTTATACAGAAATTGGTATTTATGGCGTTATGTGGAGCGAACATTGTTCTTATAAAAACTCAATTAAACAATTAAAGACTCTCCCCCGTTCTGGTGGAAGATTATTAGTTGATGCTGGAGAAGAAAATGCTGGATTGATTGATATCGGTCACGGTTATGCAATTTGCTTTAAAATTGAAAGTCATAATCACCCATCAGCGATCGAACCTTTCCAAGGTGCTGCTACTGGTGTTGGTGGTATTTTAAGAGATATTTTCTCAATGGGTGCTAGACCGATTGCTGCTTTAAATTCTTTGAGATTTGGCGAATTAACAACTCCAAGAATTAAATATCTTTTACGTGGAGTTGTTGAAGGTATCAGTCATTATGGAAACTGCTTTGGAGTTCCTACTGTAGGCGGAGAGATCTATTTTGAAGATTGTTACCACGATAACCCATTAGTAAATGCAATGGCTGTTGGTATAGTTAAAACTGATAAAACCGCTTCTGCAGGTGCTACTGGTCCTGGAAATCCTGTTTTCATAGTAGGAAGTTCTACTGGAAAAGATGGTATTCACGGTGCATCTTTGCTCGCTTCTCGTGAGTTTGATGAATTAACTGAAGATATGCGTCCAACGGTTCAAGTTGGTGATCCGTTCAGTGAGAAATTACTTTTGGAAGCTACATTAGAATTAATCGATGCTGGAGTAGTTGTTGGCGTTCAGGATATGGGTGCAGCTGGAATTTGCTGTTCTACATCCGAAATGAGTGCCAAAGGTAAAGTCGGTATGAAAATCGACCTCGACCTTGTGCCACTTCGCGAACAAAATATGTCTGCTTACGAGATTATGCTTTCAGAATCACAAGAAAGAATGCTCTTTATTATTGAAAAAGGCAAAGAAGCTGAAGCAATTCGTATCTGTAATAAATGGGATGTTCCAATTACACAAATTGGGGAAATCACTGATTCTGGTGTTTTAGAAATTTATAGATTTGGTAATCTCGTTGTGAATATGGATGCTGAACCTCTAGTTTTAGGTGGTGGCGCTCCACAATATGATAGAGAAACCAAAGAACCAGAATATCTCAAACTTACTCGTAATTTTGACTTCACGCAATTAAATATTAACCACACACTTTCAGATGCTTTCTGGAAAATATTGAAATCTCCAAGTCTTGCTTCAAAGAAATGGATTTTTGAACAATATGATTCACAAGTAAGAACAAATACCGTTGATATTACTGGCGATGCAGCTATTATGCGTCTAAAGGAATTGCCTGGAATGGGTATTGCTGTAAAAACAGATTGTAATTCTAAATTTGTGTACCTCAATCCTTACGTTGGTGGATTAATTGCTGTGGCTGAAGCTGCACGTAACGTAGTTTGCGTTGGTGCTGAGCCAGTTGGAATTACAAATTGCCTCAATTTTGGCAATCCTTATGACCCTGAAGTTTACTGGACTTTCAAAGAAGCTGTAAAAGGTATGGGTGACGCTTGTCGTGCCCTCAATACTCCTGTCACTGGCGGCAATGTTTCATTCCATAATGAATCTCGAAACCGTGCTATCTTCCCTACACCAACCATTGGAATGCTTGGATTAATCGATGATCTAAATAAAACTTCGAAATCTGGATTTCAGAATGAAAATGACGTAATTTGCCTTGTTGGTAATAACCGCGAAGAGTTGGGTGGTTCCGAATATCTTAAAGTTATGCACGATTTGGTTACCGGTGATGCCCCAATGCTCGATATTGAAGAAGAAAAAAGACTCTATAAAGTAATTTTGGACGCTATTGGCAACAAAATTATTAATTCTGCACACGATATCAGCGATGGTGGTCTTGCTCTTTGCTTGGCTGAAAAAGCGATTAAATCAAATGGTAATCTTGGAGCTGAGATTTTTATCGGTGAAAATACTATTGGCAAACTTTTTGGTGAAAGTCAATCAAGAGTGGTTGTTAGTTTGAGCGATGATAATTTCGCTAAATTAGAATCATTAGCAAATGCTAACAATATTGAATTGAGGAAAATCGGTCAGGTTACCAAAGAACGCTTTTCGATTGAGGGTTGCATTAGTACAACTGTTAATGAATTAAAATTAGCTTACGAGGGAGCCATTCCTGAGATAATGGGATAATATTCATAAGTTATTATTTTAAAGAGGTTGTTTAAATAAAACAATCTCTTTTTTTATATTTTATCAACGAAATCATAATTTAATATTTTATTATCGGCAGTTAAAATAGGGATTATATATGTTCTTGCTGTTGCAACTATCATTTGGTCAGCTGGATCTTTATGAAATGAACCTGGTAATAATGTTGATTCCAAAGCAATTTCTGGAGTAAGTGGTAAAAGTTGAATTCCTGGATAATTTAGAGCTTCATTTAACCAAAATTTTGTTTCTAAAGGAAATTTTAATCTTTTATACTCTACTAATTTTGCTATTTCCCAACACGAAATAATACTAATTCCAAGTCGACTATTTTCGTGTTCTTTAATAAAGTACTCAAATTTCTTAGAAAGTTCATCTGAACCTTGAACCCACCAAATCCAAATAAGTGTATCTTATAAAATCATTAATTAAATTGCCAATCATCGTCAGCAACAGGTTCAGTGGGATTAATTAATTCAAAATCTGTACCACGGAGTGAATAATTTTCACTTTTTGAATGTTTTAAAAGAATAATATCAATTTTATCTCCATTAGAAAATGGCAAGTTTTCTATAATTAATTTCCCATTTTCAACTATTGAACTTTCATAAATATATGGAACCATCAA
>CAIWET010000627.1 GCA_903911805.1 uncultured Ignavibacteria bacterium
ATTTTGAAATAAAAAATAAACTATCTTGATTAATATTTAGATTAATTGAGGTTGCACTTGCAACCCAATGATTTCTTATTGAATTATCAGAAAAATTATATTCATAAATTCCACCTGTAGTATCTTTGAGCGAAGGTAAATTTCGATAAGCTACAAAATAAGAATTTCTTTTTGTAGAAGAAATGATTTCAATAGGATTTGATCCAGTTTTGAAATTTTGAATTTCTAAATCAGTTTTTAAATCGATAATTGAAATTGTTGAGGCTTTTGGGTGATCTTTTTGATAATCACCATATCCAGAATTTGCAACATAAGCTTTATTTTGGTAAATTACTATTTGCTCAGGAGCTGAGCCAACAGGGATTTCTTTTACAATTGAATCTTTATCAAAATCAATTTTTAGAATTGAGTTATTTAGCAAATCGGTTACATAAATATAATTTTGAAAATATGCACCTTTGCGGGGCAATCTCTCGCCAGATAAAGAAATCTTTTTAATTAATTTTCCATTAGATTTATTAATTAGAATGATTTGCATTTGAGTTGAAATGATAACAAAAGCTGTATCACCTTTTAAAAAAATATCATTAGCTAAATCTCCAAGATTTTGGTTATTTGAAAATTGATAAATGTCATTTTGAATTGAATAGTTTTCTAAATTTATATAATCAATTGAGGAATTATTATTATTCCATAATCCTTCGCATAATACAATTGCTCCTTTATTGATATTTAAGTCAATATTCTCAATAGGTGCAATTGGCTGATTTATGCAGGAATTAATCAACACGATAGAAAAAAGGAATAATATATAATATCTGATTCTCATTTATTTATAATTCAATATTAATTTCCTAAAAACCTTTGAATCTTGATGAACAATCAATAAAAATGCTCCTGAATTTAACTCGCTTTTATTAATGAAGTTATTATAAGACTTATAAATTAATTCTCCATTTAGACTGTATATTTCCATAAGAGATGATTCATTTTCTGTCTGGAGTATAATTGAATTTTCTGAGTCTATAATTTTGAAGTTAGTTTCATCATCAATAACATCAGCAGTTTCATCTGAAATATTAATCCCAACAACGCAATCAAGATCAAATCCTGAAATTATAGCATCATAATATTTATGCTTAGGATGAGATAATAAATAATCAGTAAAATCTTTGATTTTAATATATTTAATATAAGATAAACCAATTGTTTTCAAGTCGAATTGGTCGCCACCACTAACTGAAGGATCGAAAATATCGGCATTACCATTTGTATAATTTATTCCAGCACAGCCAGTTAATTCAGTTGTATCAATTGGGAAATCATAAAAATTAACGCCATCTTGGCTTACACTTACAATTCCAGGTTCAACAAAGAGCTTTTTATTGACTGGATTCAAAAAAGCATTTTCGAAAACAACAAAATCAACTCCAGGACCATCAGTAATTATCATATTTTTGAAACCAACTACTATTTCTCCATTCAATCCTAATGAGCAAATGTCCTCTTCGGCAGAGGCTGGAGCATTCTTTGATGCTTCAACTGGTGGTTTTGTAAAAATATTCTTTGGAAAGAAAGTTGGTGACTGACCATATTGAGTATTTAATCCAAATTTATTTGAAATAAGTGTATCTATAATTCCTGTATTGGCAAAGGAAAAATTGACAGCAAAAAAGAATATTAATATTTTAATTGAATTTTTCATAATTAATTCCAATTTTAAAGATTCGTCCAGGAAGAGGATAGTTTTTAA
>CAIWET010000628.1 GCA_903911805.1 uncultured Ignavibacteria bacterium
ATAAAATTAAAAATATTGTTATAATTACATTTCTCATAGCTTAATTTCCTCCTTTAATCCAATTAAGAATTTGATCATCTTTTGGAATATTTCCAAAAGACACAACTTTTTCATTGATAACTAATCCAGGAGTCATCATAATTCCATAACTCATTATGTCTTTTAACTCAGAAACTTTTAAAATTTCTGCATTAATAGAGTTTTTTGCTACAACTTCTTTTACTTTATTTTCTAAAGTATTGCATTTTGCACAACCTGTGCCTAAAATTTTAATAATCATCTCTATAAATCCTCTAAATATTTAAAAAACTAAATTAAATATAAATCCAACAATCATTATACCAACTCCAACTATTCCTATAAAAGTAAATAATAATGGATATTTTAATACTTTTTTCAAAATAATTGCTTCTGGTAATGATAAACCAATTACTGCCATCATAAACGCTAATGAAGTTCCTAATGAAGCTCCTTTTTCTAATAAAACTTGAACAATTGGAATAATTCCTGCAGCATTTGAATACATCGGAATACCTAATAATACTGCTAATGGAACAGAATACCAAACATCTTTTCCCATAAATGATGCCATAAATTCTGCTGGTACATATCCGTGCACTCCTGCACCAACGGCAATACCAATTATTATATAAATCCATACTTTAGCTACTATTTCTTTAACTGCCGTAATCCCAGAATCAATTCTATCTAAATAGTTTAGCTTTGCTTCTTCAATTACATTATTTACTTTTATTTCGTAAACCCAGCTTTCCACCCATTTTTCTAATCTTAATTTACCAATTATCCATCCTGATATTATAGAAATAAATAATCCTGTAAATAAATAAAGTAACGCCGTTTGCCATCCAAATAATCCGAATAGTAAAATTAATGCAACTTCATTTATCATAGGTGCCGCAATTAGGAAAGATAATGTTACTCCTAAAGGAATTCCTGCTTCTACAAAGCCGAGAAACAATGGAATGGCAGAACAAGAGCAAAATGGAGTAAATATTCCTAATGTACTTGCCATTACGTTTCCTACGAATAAACTTTTACCTTCTAATGCTTTTCTTGTTTTATCTGCTGAAAAGTAACTTCTTATTATGCCAACAAAAAATACAATAATAGTTAATAATAGAAGAACTTTTGGAACTTCAAATGTAAAAAATTGAATAGAATTAGCAAAATGCGACATTTTATCCAATCCTGCTAAATCCCAAATAATCCAATTTACTATAGATTCTAAATTAAAGTAAATTAAAATCCATAAAGGAATTAATAGAATAATAAAATATAGTTTGTTTTTCATGATTTCCTTATAGGGTATTGGGTTTAGGGTATTGGGTATTGGGATAAGAATTTTGCTTTTCTTCATTTAAAGATGAATTTAAAGATTTTCTTAAACCGTATAGCAATTTTCCAATTGTTTGTAAATGATTCCAAATAATATGATAATTTTCTTCATTAATATAATTCAATCTTAATGAAATAATTATATGAGTTTCAAGTTCGCTTAAAGAGCCATTGGCAATCGATAAGTGATTTAAATATTCTTTTGTATGATTTCTTCCATAACCTTCAGCGATATTTGCTGGAATAGAAACTGATGATCTTCTAATTTGACTTGTTAATCCAAACATTTCTTCCTTTGGAAAACTTTTTGTGGTTTGGTAAATATTCTCAACTAAATTTATTGATTCTTGCCAAACGATTAAATCTCTATAACTTTGATATTTACTCATAATATTACTATTAAAAAATAATTAATTAATTCAAAAACCTAATTCCCCATCTCCTAAATCCAATGCCCAATACCCAATACCCATTACCCAATACCCATTACCCATTACCCAATACCCATTACCCTAAACCCTTATTTATAAAATTTCTTTCTTATCCATAACGAAACATTAACTAATGCAATTAATGCAGGAACTTCTACTAATGGACCAATTACTGCTGCAAAAGCTTCTCCAGAATTTATTCCAAAAACTGCAACTGCTACTGCAATAGCTAATTCAAAATTGTTGCTTGCAGCTGTAAAAGATAAAGTTGCAGATATTTTATAGTTTGCGCCGACTCTTTTACTCATTGCAAAAGATACTATAAACATTATTATAAAGTAAATCAATAAAGGAATCGCAATTCTGATTACATCTAAAGGAATTTTTACAATAAATTCACCTTTTAGCGAAAACATTACAAGAATTGTAAAAAGTAATGCAATTAAAGTTATTGGACTAATTTTTGGAACAAATACTGAATTGTACCAATCTTTGCTTTTAATTCTGATTAATATAAAACGAGTTAAGAAACCGGCTATAAAAGGAATTCCTAAGTAAATAAATACACTTTCTGCGATTTGAGAAATAGTGATATCCACTTTGAAAGATTGAATTCCGAATATTCCGGGCAAAATTGTTAAGAAGAAATATGCATAAACCGAGAAGAAAAGCACTTGAAATATAGAATTAAAAGCAACTAATCCTGCGGCATATTCTGAATCTCCATCGGCTAGTTCATTCCAGACAATTACCATAGCAATACATCTTGCTAAACCAATCATTATTAGTCCAGCCATATATTCTGGGTAATCTCCTAGAAATAAAATTGCTAGGAAAAACATTAAAATTGGTCCAATTAACCAATTTTGGACTAAGGATAATAATAAAACCCTCCAGTTTTTGAAAATATCGCCTAATTCTTCGTATTTTACCTTTGCTAAAGGAGGAAACATCATTAGAATTAAGCCAATTGCGATTGGAATATTTGTTGTTCCGGTTTGAAATTGATTCCAAAAGCCAACGATTGAAGGAAAAAAGTATCCGGAAAATACGCCAATAAACATTGCGACAAATATCCAGACAGTTAAATACCTATCGAGGAATGATAATTTTTGAGTAATCTTTGCCATTTAATATATTCCTTATTAAAATTTTAAGGTTTTTCAGCAACAACAGTTACACTTAGTATCTCTACACCTGATTTTTTGAAATTCTTTAATTCTTCTCTGCTAATAAAACCTAAAAGAATTTCATCAGGAATTAAAATCTTTTTCTGTTTTGGAATATTTGTATTGACAAAGCCTTTTTGAGCAATAATATTTAAATATTCATCTTTCTTTATAGCTCCTGATACACAACCTGTGTACAAAGCAGCAGCAGATTTCAAATTATCTGGTAAATCGCCATTAATAACTATATCAGAAACACAAAAATGTCCACCAGATTTAATAACTCTAAACATTTCGGAAAAAGCTTTATCTTTATCAGGCACTAAATTCAAAACGCAATTGCTGATAATTACATCTATAGTTGAATCATTAATTGGCATATTTTCGATATCACCTTTTCTAAATTCAACATTATTATACCCAAGTTTATCGCAGTTGATTCTAGCTTTTGCAATCATTTCATCAGTAAAATCTAATCCCAAAACTTTACCAGTAGAAGCAACAATTCTTCTTGCGATAAAGGCATCATTGCCTGCACCAGAACCCAAATCTAAAACTGTATTTCCTTCTTCAATTCCTGCATATTCAGTTGGTAATCCACAGCCTAGACCTAAATCTGCATCAGGTACATATCCATCTAATTTTGTGTAATCGTCACTCATTATTGTATAATCAAAAGTAGCTCCTGAATCAGTACCACAGCAAGAACCGCTACAATCTTGATTGGAAATTGCAATTTCAGCATATTTCTTTCTAACAACTTCTTTTATTTCTAAATTTGTTTCCATTTATATTTTATCCTTCTAAATTTTCATTATATAATTTTTTGAAATCTCTAATGATTTCATCTCGAACCCTACGATAAACTAACATTTTTTCTTCCTCTGTTCCAATTGCATCATAAGGATCATCAAATCCAATATGTAATTTATTCTTTACTTCACCCAAGAATACAGGGCAAATTTCTTTTGCATTATCGCAAACTGTAATAACATAGTCAAAAGCGTCATTTACAAATAAATCTGCATTCTTAGGATAATTTGAAGAAATATCAATTCCAATTTCAGCACAAGCTTTAATTGATAGTGGATTTACTTCATTTGCTGGTTTTGTTCCAGCAGAAAAAACTTCTAATTTTGAATCAAAAGATTTCAAAATTCCTTCAGCCATTTGGCTACGACAAGAGTTTCCAGTACATAAAATAAGTATTTTCATATTTTAAAAATTAAATGTTACATAATAAATTTCTATCAGCCATAATTAGATTTGCTTTATCTAATTTAATAAAATTATCGTTTACTAAAGATGTATTTACCAGATTTATCAATTGTTCTCTTAAATTGGAATTTAAGTCTGGATTAATCATGTAATTTACCCATTTACCATTTTTTTCATCTAAAATCAAACCACAATCTCTTAAAATTGATAAATGCTTTGAAACAGTAGAGGTAGATAAATTCAGAACAAATGTAATTTCGCAAACGCAAAGTGGTTTGCTTTCAAGCATTTTTATTATTCTAACTCTGCTGGAATCAGCAAGAGCTTTAAAAACCTTAGTAATATCTTTCAAATCTTCCAAAAAATCCCTTTCATTTTGTTATTTCGCTAAATGACGAAATGAATTTTAAATGATTTTATTTTAACTTAAATTTAATTCATCAAGTACTAAAATATGATTATCGAAATCTTGGACTGGACGTTGGCGTATATTTTGGCGATAGAAAAGAATTAGGCAAGACACACACTATTTGTA
>CAIWET010000629.1 GCA_903911805.1 uncultured Ignavibacteria bacterium
ACCAAAAAGTAATAATGTTCAAATTATTTTACAAAATTACGAAAATTTATATTAATTATAGAAATAAATTCATTCATTTTAATAAATCTTTATTATTTTTGTATGTTATTTTTAACATTTGGATTGAAATGGTATGATTAAACTACACGAAGTTGGTTTAAGAGATGGTTTACAAATGGAATCATTAGTTATTCCAACTGAAACTAAGTACGAGTGGATAAAAAAACTAGCGAGTACAGAAATTGATGTTTTACAAGTGGGTTCGTTTGTAAATCCTAAGCGAATGCCACAAATGGCTGATACAGATGAATTGTTTAAATTATTAAAGAATTCAAATGATTTTGAAAATATTACTTTTTCAGGCTTAGTACTAAATGAAAAGGGTTATGACCGAGCAGTAGATTGTGGTGTTGAGTTGATTTGCATTGGGGTTTCTGCAAGTGATACTCATTCTACAAAAAATACTGGAAAATCTACCAATGATGCCTTAGATGAAGTTCTTCTGATTTGTAAAAATGCTATCGATAATAATCAAAAGATTCAGGCATCAGTGCAATCTGCTTTTGGTTGTGGCTTTGAAGGAAAAATTGATGAAGAAAAAGTTATAAATATTGCTAAAAAATATATTAATAATGGAATAATGAATATTAGTCTAGCAGACACAGCTGGTCACGCAAATCCTTGGCAAGTTGAGAGAATATTTAAAGCAATTAAGAATTATAATAATGATGTAAATTTCACTTGCCATTTCCATAATACTTATGGAATGGGATTGGCAAATTGCTATGCCGCATTAAATTCTGGAGTTACTACCTTTGAGACAGCTTTTGGAGGGTTGGGTGGATGCCCATTTACAAAATTAGCTGCTGGAAATGTTTGTACAGAAGATTTTGTGCATTTTATCCAAAATCAAGAATTAAGGAATGATATAGATTTATTGCAATTAATTGATTTTACAAAAATAATTGCAGATTATTTCAAGAGAGAATTACCAGGTTTTATTTATAAGTCTGGTCCGATTAAAAAATAGGAGAATTATGAAAATATTAAATGGTGTAAGAGTTTTAGATCTTACAAATGTGCTTTCTGGTCCATTTGCAACATTACATTTAGCATTGATGGGTGCAGAGGTAATTAAAATTGAAAATCCGATTGATGGCGATTTGGCTCGTAAACTTGGTTGCGTAAATGAATATAATAAAATGTTGATGGGTACAAGCTTTTTGGCACAAAATGCCAATAAAAAATCCTTAACATTAAATTTAAAAGACGAAAAAGCAAAAGAGATCTTTAGAAAATTAGTTAAAACTTCAGATATAATTGTCGAAAACTTCAGACCTGACGTAATGAAAAGATTAGGTTTGGGTTATGACGAAATAAAAAAAATTAATCCAAAAATTGTTTATTGTGCCATATCTGGATTTGGAGCTGAAGGTCCAGATGCCAAAAAGCCAGCATATGATCAAATCATTCAAGGATTAAGTGGAGTAATGGCGGTCAATGGTGATGAAACCTTGAATCCATTAAGAGCTGGATTTCCCTTATGTGACACAGTTGGAGGATTAAACGCAGCATTTGCAATAATGTCTGCTCTATATAGTTGCCAAAAAACAGGTGAGGGACAATTTATAGATGTTGCACTTTTGGATAGTGTGATGCCACTTATGGGATGGGTAGCAGCAAATTTGATGATTGGTGGACAAGAACCTCAATTACTTGGAAACGAAAATTTTACAGCTGCACCTTCTGGAACATTCAAGACAAGAGATGGATATATTAATATTGCAGCTAATAAACAAGAGCAGTGGATTTCAGTCGCTGAAATACTCGGAGTAACAGAGTTATTAGAAGATCCAAGATTTAAAGAACGCGATATAAGAAAAAGAAATAGATTTTTATTGAAACCATTAATTGAAGCAAAATTAATTGAAAATGATACTAGTTATTGGTCTGAAGTGCTTAATAAAGCAGGAGTGCCTTCAGGAGAAATTCTTACTCTGAATGATGCATTAAATGCACCACAGATTCAATATAGGAAAACTTTTAATGAAGTGAACGTGGAAGGAATTGGAGATATTAAATTATTTAATTTAACAGCTAAATTTAGTAATTCAGAGGCAAATGTTGAAACTCGTCCTCCTTTTCTCTCAGAGCATACAAGAGAAATATTAACTGAATTAGGAATTAATGAATCCGAAATTGACGAATTAAAACAAAAAGGTATTATTTAAGGAGCCTCCAAAATGGCTCCTTTTTTTAAACGATTTGAATTCCATATTTTAGAATTTCGCTTACAAAAGCATTATCAATAGTAAAGTCATCAGGTTTAAATGGGTGGGTCTCAATATTAATATCACTATTTAATCTTGAGTTTGATAATTTGATATTATCAAAATATCTAATCCCTTCAAAATCGTCTGAAATCACTGCTAAATCTATATCACTCCATTCATTATTTGTACCTTTAGCATAGCTGCCAAACAAAATGGCTTTAGATATATTGATATGATCTTTTTTTGCTTCGTTAACGAGCTTTAAGATTTTATCTATTATTTCATTAGAGATTTTAGCCATAAGTAAGTTTCCTTTATTTTAGTAAAATGTAATTCGGTAAATTCAAAATTGGCAATTTTATTAAATTCCTTTTTATATTCAGGATACCTTCCTTCTAAATGAAAACTATTTACATTGTCAAAAAATGTTCTTTGAATAACAGATAATTCAATTTTACAATATTCAGCTAATTTCAAAAGATTATGGATCTTTGGGGGACTTATTTCATTCGATTTATAAATATAAAGTGCTTACAGCATTTTTTCTAATATAAGATGTGAAATAAATAAGCACCAAGTATATTTTCCTGTAGAAAATAAAACTTCAGCAACATCCAAATCGCTTTCAGCTGATTCAATCCAAAAATTAATATGATCCTCTTTACTCATCATTTATTTTTTGACGAAAAATCATGAACTATAATGTATATATTAAAAAATTTATACCAATACCCAATACCCTAAACCCAATACCCAATACCCTAAACCCTAAACCCTAATCATGCTTTAGGATGCGCCTTTTTGTAAGCATCTTTCAACTTTTCTACTGAAACGTGAGTATAGATTTGAGTGGTGGAAAGCGAAGCGTGACCAAGCATTTCACTAACAGCTTGTATTTCCGCACCATTATCCATTAAATGAGTCGCAAAACTATGTCGTAAAATATGAGGACTTTTCTGCTTAGTTTCAGTGATTTTCATCATTGCTTTATGAATTATTCTATATGCAACAGAAGGATTTAAGGGTTTTGCTAATGATGTTATAAAAACTAAATTGGTCTTGCCAGAATTTTCAATATTTGCTAATCTAACTTTTAGCCAACGATTAATTGATGAAATTGCTTTTTCTCCAATTGGAATAATTCTCTCTTTATTACCTTTTCCTAATACTTTAACAGTTCTTTCGTACTGATTCAAATCATTTATTTTTAAATTTAGTGCTTCTGATATACGAAGACCTGAGCTATAAATTAATTCAACTAGAGCTATATTTCTAATATTTTCAGGTTTATCGCCATCTAGAACATTGATTAATTTCTCAATTTCATCTTTTAA
>CAIWET010000630.1 GCA_903911805.1 uncultured Ignavibacteria bacterium
GTATTTTATAAAAAAAACCACGTCTATTCATAATAATTTTCAATATTTATCAACAATTTATAAAACAAATATAAACAATTTTGGTCAAATCTCAATTATTGCTTAATTTAAATTAATATTTTTTAAATTATGTAATAATAGGTTATTATGAATAAATATTTGACATTTCTACTCGCGATTTTCGTGTTTTCTGCTTCTATTCTTGTTTCAAAACCAAAAGAAAAAGAAACAAAAGCAACTACTGACGAAAAAGATTTATTAGCATCAAGTCAATTTGGTGGAATGCAATTAAGGTTGCTTGGTACAGCACTTACTTCTGGAAGAATTATCGACATTGCCGTTAATCCTAACGACAAAGCAACTTGGTATGTTGGAGTAGCTTGTGGTGGTGTTTGGAAAACAACAAACGCTGGAATTAATTTTACACCTGTTTTCGATAATGAAAATTCGTTTTCAATTGGATGCATTACAATTGATCCAAATAATACTCACGTAGTTTGGGTAGGCTCCGGTGAAAACAATTCCCAAAGAAGTGTAAGTTATGGTGATGGGATTTATAAATCAGTTGATGGTGGAAAATCCTGGAAAAATATGGGATTAAAAAAATCAGAGCATATTGGCAAGATAATAGTTGACCCAAGAAATTCAAATACAATTTACGTAGCTGCTCAAGGTCCTCTTTGGGGTCCTGGAGGAGACAGAGGTCTTTACAAATCAACAGATGGCGGTGCAACTTGGGAATTATCATTAAATATTAGTGAAAATACTGGTGTTACTGATATTATTATCGATCCACGAAATCCAGATGTAATATATGCTGCTTCTTATCAAAGAAGAAGACACGTATTCACATTAATTAATGGCGGACCTGAGTCGGCAATTCATAAATCTACTGATGCTGGAAAAACTTGGACAAAATTAGCAAATGGCTTACCATCTGGAGATGTAGGAAGAATTGGATTAGCAATTTCTCCAGTAAATCCTGATTATGTATTTGCTGTTATCGAAGGCAGTGGCGAAGGAAATGGTGGCTTTTTTAGATCTGTAAATCGTGGTGGAAGTTTTGAAAAGCGTGGAAGCTATACTCCAGGTTCAGCTCAATATTATTCTGAAATAATATGCGATCCAAAAAATGTTGATAAAATTTATTCTTTAGAAACAATATTCAGCGTTTCAGAAGATGGTGGTGTTAACTTTAGAGGCGTTGGAAATAAACATAGACACGTTGATGATCACGCACTTTATATTGACCCTGATAAAACTAATCACTTAATAGTTGGTGGTGATGGTGGAATATATGAAACATATGATAATGGTGAAAATTGGAGATTTTTCTCAAATCTACCTGTAACTCAATTTTATAGAATAACTCCTGATAATTCATTACCTTTCTATTATGTTTATGGTGGCACTCAGGATAATAATACTTGGGGTGCTCCAACTAGAAGCACAAACATTGCTGGAGTTTCAAATGAAGATTGGTTTTTAATTGTTGGTGGGGATGGTTATAAGGCACAAGTTGACCCAAAAGAACCAAATATCATTTATGGACAATCTCAATATGGTGGCTTAGTTAGATATGATAAAATTTCTGGTGAACAAGTTTATATTCAACCACAACCTGAAAATAACGAAGAAATTCGTTGGAATTGGGATACACCATTATTAATTAGCAATCACGACAATAAAAGAATTTATCACGTAGCAAATAGATTATACAGAAGTGACGATAGAGGTCAATCTTGGAGACCAATAAGCCAAGAGTTAAGTCGCAGAATTGATAGAAATCAATTAAAAGTAATGGGTAAATTATGGAGTCCTGAAGCTGTTGCTAAAAATGCTTCAACTTCATTATATGGCAATTGCGTTGCATTATCAGAATCACCAAAAAACGAAAATTTAATTTATGTTGGTACTGATGATGGTTTAATTCAAGTTACTAATGATGGTGGAAAAAATTGGTCAAAATATGAAAAATTTGCTGATGTTCCAGAAACAACTTATGTTAGTAAGGTTTATGCTTCATTGCATAATGAAAATGTAGTTTATGCAGCATTTGATAATCATAAAAATAATGACTTTTTGCCATATATTTATAAATCAAATGATAAAGGAAAAACTTGGGTTTCAATAAAAGGCAATTTACCTGAAAATGGACCTGTTTATACGATTATTGAAGATGAATCTAATCCAAACTTACTATTTTTAGGAACTGAATTTGGATTGTATTTTACAGTTGATGGTGGAAATAAATGGATACAAATGAAAAGTGGTTTACCAACAATTGCTATTAAAGATTTAGAAATTCAAAGAAGAGAACACGATTTAGTAGTTGCTACTTTTGGTAGAGGTGTTTATATCTTAGATGATTATACTCCATTAAGAAATGTTACTGCTGAATTAATGAATAAAGATTTCAATTTATTTGATATCAAAGATGCTCTATTCTTTATGCAAACAGATACAAGAGCAAAAAATGACCAAGGAGAAATGCTTTGGAGAGCTAAAAATCCACCTTATGGTGCTACTTTTACTTATTATTTAAAAGAATCACCAAAAACTAAAAAACAATTAAGAAAAGAAACTGAAACTAAAGATGAAAAAGATGGAAAAGATTTAACTTATCCTAGTTTCAATGATTTGTATTTAGAAGATCAAGAAGAAAAATCATTTTTGATTTTTACAATATTAGATGAAAAAAATAATGTTGTTAAAAAACTTACATCATCAGCATCAGCTGGTATAAATAGAATTACCTGGAATTTGAGATATTCAGATTTTAGCCCAATTGGAGATAAATCAGATGCAAATACAAGTACTGGAATGCCAGTTTTACCAGGGAAATACAAAGTTTATGTTTCAAAATATGTAAATGGACAAATCACTAAATTATGTGATGCTAAAGAATTTATCGTCAAACCATTAACACTACAAATTCTACCAGGAAATTTAGCTGAATTAAATGATTTTCAATTGAAAGTTGCAGATTTACATAAAGTGATGATAGCAACAAATAGCTATTTAAGTGATATGTTATCAAAACTTGATAAAGCAAAAAAAGCTGTTTTAATAGCAAATAATTTAGATGAATCCTTATTATCAAATATTAGAAAAATTGAAGTAGAATTGAAAAATTTAAGTGTAAAATTCAATGGCGATAATTCATTAAAGAAAAGAAATGAAAATGAACCACAATCAATGATTGATAGATTAATGTTTGCATATTATGGAGTTTTTGAAATATCTTCAGCA
>CAIWET010000631.1 GCA_903911805.1 uncultured Ignavibacteria bacterium
GACAATAAAATATATCGTGATTTCCAGGATTGTAGTTCAATTTGCCCTGCTGAGCACGAGACCAATCAAGTAAGTTTTCTAGTAGCTTATATAGAAGTTCAACAGCTTCAGCACTAACTTTTATTACTTCCTTGATTTCAGATTCACTAAAATCATCATAATCACTTATTGATAAATTCAAAAGATTGCGTGTTCCGCCCAATGGGTTTTTTAAATCGTGTGCTATAATTGAGAAAAATTTATCCTTTGTAGCGTTTAATTCTTTGAGTTTTATCTGAGAGTCCCTAATAATATCAAGATTCGATTTCCTGTCAGAAATGTCCCTTATCACCATAATGACTTTATTGGAATTAAATGGTGAAATAGTTGCTTCGTACCAATAATTATTGCCTTCTATTTCAAAAGGAAATTCTACAATACTTTTTTGCTTAATAGTTAATGTATGTGAAATAAAATCAATCATCATTTGAGCAGTATTTTTACTAAAAATTTGAAATACATTCGTTTTATTAATTTTATGAATATATTTAATAAATTCATTTTTATTAATAGATTCTACATTATAATAATTTCCATCTTTATCGAATTCCAAAACAGCATCATTAATAGCCATAAATAAAGCTTTAATATGATTGATATTCAAGTAATATTTCAAGAAAATTTGCATTAAGAAGTAAATCAATATATTGAAGATTGAAATTGAAACTATCCCAATCCACCATAATTCATTATCTTGCTCGTTAATACTTTTCCATTCATCTTTTGGTATAGCATTAATCACCCAATTGCCCAATGGTAATTCGACGGAAACAGTTACTGGGTTTAATTTGACAATTGTTGAATCTCCATAAAAGAATCCACCATTAGCCCCTTTAGAGTCTTTTCCTTGAATAGCAACTTTTATATCTCCAGCAATTGGCTCTAGATTTATTTCGTATAAAACTCTATCTTTCAAAAAAACAATATCTGATAACCCCCATAATGTGCCGTTTTTATTGAATATTGGATAATATCCAATAAAGGCTTGTCCACCTTCGACTAGTTCCACAGGTCCTGAAATAAATGTTTTTTGTTCAAATATTGTTTTATCTACTATATTGGCTCTTTGTGGATGATTTTTTAAATCCAATCCAATTGCCTTTTCAGCTCCTTTTAGCGGATAAATATGGCTAATTATGCAACTTTTAGCTAACGCAATATCATAAATTAAAGAATCTTGGTCAATCAGTTTTGATGCGAAATCTTCAAATTCCTTCTGAGTAACTTCTGGATTTAATGTAACATAGGATGCTATAGCTTTTGTTAAATAAAGTCTAGAATTAATAATATTTTCTAATTTAGATTTAATGAAATTAAGTTTTTCGATTAATCTGGATTCCTTGATTACTCTATGATCATCTCCTTGAAATGACATATATTGTAAAAAAGAAAATATAATAATCACATATAAAACCAATGTTACAGTAAATGGATATGTTAATATTTTGATTTTTTTATTAAACATCGTCTCTTATTATTTTTTCATTAATCTTCATCATATCAAAGTATTTTATTAATTCTAATGTGATTTCATCAAAATCAAAAGGTTTTGTAATAAACCCATCACATCCAGCATTTAAAGCATTTTCTTTTTCATTCGTATAAGAAGTTTGAGCAACAATTACGGTTTGTTTGTCATTCTTCCTGATTTCGATTGTTGCTTCAGTACCACTTAACTTTGGCATACTTAGGTCCATCATTATTAGATCAACTTGATTGTCGTTGTAATGTTGTAAAGTTTCAATTCCAGTTTTTGCTCTTATGAGTTTTTTGCATTTACCTTCAAAATATCTTTTCAGTAAAATATAATTTGTATCTTCATCTTCGGCAACAATAATGGTTAAATCTTCAAGTTTCTTCTTAGTCACATTCTCAAAAGTATTATCATTTGAATTGTAATTATTAGAGATAATATCATTTAATGGAATGCCAAAAGTAAAATTGGTGCCAACTCCTAAATCGGACTCAACCAAGATTGAAATTCCTAATAAATCACAATAACCTTTAACAATGGATAATCCCAATCCAGTACCACCAAACTTTCGCAGTGAATAGGCTTCATACTGCCAAAATCTCTCGAAAATTTTATTTATTAATTCAGGTTTTATTCCAATTCCAGTATCTTTTATTGAAATTTCCAAAATTGCTTTTTTTATTGAGCAAGTGATTTCAATTCTACCATAATCTGTAAATTTTATTGCATTATTTATTATCAAATTTAGTAATGTTTGAAGACTATCTCTGTCGTAATTTAAATTAAGTGATAATAGTTTATTTTGAATATTGGCAAAAAGTGATAAATCTTTAGAAGATGCTTTTTCATAGTTTTGTTTGATTATCAAATCTATAACTTCTGATATTAAAAAATCACTTCTTAATGGAGAAATAACTCCACAATCCAACTTTGAAACTGTTAGGATATCTTCTACAATATTCATCAATCTTACCGAAGAAGAAATGATAAAATCTGTATATTCAAATCTTTCTTCATTTGTTGCTGTTTCATCTCTAAGTAAATTACTAAAGCCAACAATTCCATTAAGAGGGGTTCTGATTTCGTGAGACATATTTTGCAAGAATGTTGTTTTAAGTTTGTCACTTTCTTCAGCCAAAACCTTTGATCTTATTAAGTCATTCTCTATTCTAATTCTATCAGTCATATCGTGCATTATTGTTAGATTGACTTTTCTGTTGTTTATAATTAATACTTTTGATGAGATTGCAACAAATTTAGACTCACTTCCCCCAATTTTCAGCTGAATCTCCATGGAGGAAACTTGGCCAAATTGCGTTAAATCTAATAAATATTTTTTATATTCTTCATTGTTCATCCAAGAGACAAGTTCGTCCATTCTGCGACCTTTGACTTGCTCAGAATCTAATTTTAATATATCTAAAAAGAATTTATTCACTGTTAATATTCTGTTTGAAGAATATTCGGAAAGAACAATGATGTAAGGAGATAATTCAAAAATTGTTTTAAATTGTTCTACATTTTCCAAAAGTTCTTTTTCTGAATTCTTTACATTTGTTATATCGTCAATAGTTGTTAAAGCATATTCCTTATTATTGCTTTTGAAGAATTCTGTGGAAATCAAACATTGGACAATATTATTGTCAGAATTTAGGAGTGAAATTTCATTCCTATAAATAATTTTTTTTGTAAAAGTATTTTTCTTGAATTCATTTTTTTGTTCTTCATTTATCCAGATTGGAATTTCATCTAAATTTTGTCCGATAACGTTATCTCTTACCAATCCAAAAATTCTACAAAATCCAAGGTTTACGTCTAAAATACTTCCATTTTCAAGATCTACAAAAATGATTGCATAAGGCGACAATTCAAAAGCTCTAAAAAACTTCATTTCACTTAATTTTAATTCTTCTTCAATCTTTTTTGAAGTGGTTATATCTGAGCAAACTACTATTGAGCCAATTATTTCATTCTGATTATCAAACAATGGAGAAGATGAAACCAAGAATTTAGCTGCTGAGCCATTTTTGATTTTTATATCTAATTCATATTGATCAAATCTAAAGTCTTTATTGTTTTGTCTGTTTTTGAATTTATTTATAATAAATTCATAATCTTTTTCAAATAAAAAATGCTCAACAAGATTCTTATCTATTACTTCTTCTTTTGAATATCCTGTTATTTCGCAAAGAGTATTGTTGATATATTTGATTTTTTTATTAAGATCAACTTGGATAATACCAACGTGCATTTGTTCAATTAAATTTTTGTAAGAAATCTCGTTCTTATTATTGACAAGAGATAAATCTTGGTGATGACTATTTTGTATCGATTCTTCTTGAATATTTTTCATATATTTTAAATCTAAATTAGAAAACTCTAATGTCCTAAAATAATAACAATTTATTTAATTGTTATTATTTGTAATTCGTATTAC
>CAIWET010000632.1 GCA_903911805.1 uncultured Ignavibacteria bacterium
CGTGGAAATACATTATTAGCCAACAACTTAAACAACCCAATAATCATAGATAATGTAAGTTTAAAAGCAGATGAATTTTGTATAGAAAAGATACCAGGAGCATTAATATTAGAGAAGATATGCACTTTTGATTTGCGAAAAGTAAAGTTAATCGAAGAATTTAATTTTGAAATATTGCCTAATCCCGCAAATGATTATATAGAAGTCACTTATACCTCAAATAATAATGAACAAAGTATCATAAAATATGATATTTATAATATTTACGGTGAGAATATCTTATGTTCTTCTTCACATTTTAATAATAACTCTAATAATATTAAATCGAAGATCGATATAAGTACACTTCCATCAGGTGTTTATTTTATAAAAATTGGTGATAAATTTAAGAAGTTTATAAAATTGTAGCTCATTCATCCCTGAATGAGCAAATTGCAAATGATGGGGTCCACCTTTGAGGTGGGCTCCATCTTAAAATTGGCTTCGATACGATGCTTTCGCATCACTCAGCCAACAGCTCGAACCGGTCATTGAGTAAATTCCGAAGGAATTGTATCGAAATGACAATCTGACAAATTCTTAGTAGGTCAAGCATCCCTGCTTGAGCATTGACTTAATGTAAAAAAAAAGAGCGACCAAATAATTGAATCGCTCTATTAAATATTCTAATAATGTTAGTTTTAATGTTTATGTATATCTCTATGCATAATGCGTCTAGACTCCCAAATTTTTTCGTCATCTGGCATAGCAAGTAAACGTTGATTTAAATTTTTATCATTTTCTTGCTGTAATAATTTTGCTACGTGATTGATAACAACTGCTGGGAAGATTTTATCTCTTTCATAAAGATTTCTATGTTGTAATAATCTTTCGGAAGACTCTACACAACTTGTTGCTAATTCAGCCAAATCATCTGATGATCCGCTTGCGTGAATATTCACTGTAACGTGATTTTTTTCTGCCAAATCTAAAGATTCTTTTTCATTTGATAATCCCCATTCAGATGCCATTGTCAATCCAGCGAGTAATAAATGGGCGATTCCGCTACCATCTGGACTACGCAATTCAACAGTTTGTCTGCCAGGTTCATTTGTCAATTTTGTTTTTTGCTGAGGATTTACTTTCATTGCAAGATTGCTAACATTGTTCCAACCAAGTGGAACTCTGATTAAAGCACTACGGTTCATTTCGCTCCAGCAAACCTTTGTTGGTGCTTCTTGATGAGGAACTAATCTCAAATAGGAAGCAGAAACAGTATTGCCATAAGCAGTTAAGCTAGATGCGTATCTGCATAATCCACCAATAACTTGTTTTGCTTCTTTGCTCAAATCACCTTTTTTGCCAAGCATTACATTCTTGCCATCTTTCATCAATGCGATGTGGAAGTGCATTCCAGTTCCAGCATTACCAACTTCTAATTTTGGACAGAATGTTGCCACAAATCCGTGTTTATAAGCTACGTTGCGGATAATCCATTTTGCTAAAACAATAATGTCACCTGTTTCTTCAACTGGAGTTGGAAGGAATTCGATTTCTACTTGTTCGGCTTTTCTACCATTAATTTCAGGAAAATCGCTATGAACATTTTCTAAAACTCCAACTTCGTGATGGGCATATTTAATACTACCAGTAATTTTTGCAATATGATGAACCATTTCATTCAATACTTCACCACTTTTAACAAATGGAGCAGATGCGTGATAACCTTTTTGTTTTGGAATAGGATATAAATTATTTTCTGGATTACTCAAAATGTAAAATTCGAGTTCACCCATTGCATACAATTCTAAGCCAGTTTTTTTGCGATGTAATTCTGCAGCTTTATGTAAAATGTTATCTGGAGTAAACGGAGCAAGTTCGCCATCAGCAGTTAAAAAG
This sequence comes from uncultured Ignavibacteria bacterium, assembly GCA_903911805.1. Lineage (GTDB taxonomy): Bacteria > Bacteroidota > Ignavibacteria > Kapaibacteriales > UBA2268 > CAIWET01. The sequence continues at coordinate 1,879 of CAIWET010000632.1, forward strand.
CGGCAAATAAAATCTATACTTGTATCATCAAAAGGGTTCAAAAAAGCAGATTTATAAACAGGCACAACATACAAATCGGATTTACCAGCATCGATAATCCCTTTGAATAATGATGAGCCATCAACTCTTTCGCCTTCGGTGAGAACCATCTCGGCTTGTTTACGATTAGTAACTGGAATTCTTAATTCTTTAATTTTACCATCGAGAGCAGTATAATGGAATGTGATACGCTCAAGTCCTTTTTCTTCAATAACTTTAATTAAATCGTCCCTAGTCAAATCACCGGGTTCTTTGCCCGTTAAGATACAAATAGGATTAGTAAGTGCAAACTTTTTATCTTCTTTTACCATAAAAAAACCTCTATTTTACATAGTTTAAATACTTTTGTTAAAAAACAAACTGTAAATTATGAAAAATTTTAGGATTTAAAAACGATTTTTTTATTTAATGAATATTATACTCATTCAATGTAATATTGTACTACCAATCATAAGCAAAATATGTAGAATATCATTCATATTTCCAAAAGTAATTTCATTTAATTTCATTGGAATCAAGCAATAGAAATTAACAATATTATAAATATTTTAAGAAAAAACCGTAACAAGTAAATAAGTATAATTAATTATTGCTTTAAATTTAGTAATTTTACAAGTTGGAAAATAGTGAAAATTAATTTTTTGTAAAATGAAGATAAAAAGAGTATTAGATAAAATAAATGAATTCTTTCCTATGCAGACCGCTATGCAAGGAGACAGGATAGGTTTGCAGTTGCAATCTGGTCTTGAAGAAGTATCTAATATCCTTATAACAATGGAAGTTAACGGCAAAGTTGTTGATGAAGCAATTGCAAATAATTGCGAATTGATAATTTCTTTTCATCCTCTGATTTTTGCTCCCCTTACTTTTGTTGATGAATCTAATAGAGTTGGAACTCTTGTTACAAAATTAATTCAGAATAAAATTGCATTGATCACTATTCACACAAATTTTGATTCGTATATAGAAGGCACAAGTAAAATATTATCTGATAAACTTGGTTTGATTTACGATTCTTTTTTGGTAGCCGACCCAAAAATTCCTAATTACGGGATGGGAATAATCGGTCATTTTGAAACTGCGGTTTCTGAAGAATTACTTTTAGAAAAAGTAAAAAATATTTGCAATTCTCCATTGAGATTTAATCGTGGAAGTAGCAAAGAAATTCAAAAAGTGGCAATTGTAGGTGGAAGTGGAACTTCATTTATGGCAGAAGCTTTAAAAAATGGGGTAGATGCTTTTATTACTGCAGATGTTACTTATCATCGTTTCCACGAAGTCGATGGAAAAATGATGCTAATTGACCCAGGCCATTACGAAATGGAACAATTTGTTCCAGTTGGCTTATTAGAATTTTTCCAAAATAATTTTGATAAATCAGAATATGGAAAAATTGTGCTTTCGCAAATCAGGACAAATCCTGTGAATTATTATCCCGATGGCGATAGCTATGAAAACGCACAAAATAAATATTTAATAAATAATTACAAATGGATATAATCTATGAATTCGCAAATTTATAATCTGGGATGCCTAGCAATAGTTGATGCAAAGCTTGACGAACTCGATGACGAGTATGGTGAGTTACCTTTAGAAATTAAAGATAAATCTGAAAAACTAGCTGTTTTAAAAAAGAATGCCGCTGAGACTCAGAGAATTTTGGTTGACTTGAGAAAATTCACTCACGAATCCAGAACTACAATTGTTCTTTTAAAAGAAAAAGAAGAAAATCTTGGAAAAAAACAATTTCAGGTTAAAAATAATAAAGAATTTGATGCTATTACAAAAGAAATTGAACATATTAGAACTGAATATAACAAAATAGTTGAAGAGCTACGTTCAACAGGTTTGAAAGAAGAAAATCTTTCTTCAATTTTAGCTACTCAAACTAAAGAATCTTTTGAAAGTGAAAATGAATTAAAAGCACTTCAGGAAGAATTAGAATTTATTCAGAATGATCAACAAGATGAACTTAAAAGATTAAGAAAAATAAAAAAAGAATACATTACTGCTATTAGTGATGCAAATAAAATAGATTACGACCGTATTAGAGGAATGTTTAAAGATTCTGTAGTAATGATTAAAAGAAACAGTTGTTCAGGCTGCTTTAGTTCATTGCCACCACAAAAAATCGTAGAAATCAGAAACAATCTTGATACAATTTATCATTGCGAAAATTGCGGAAGAATTGTTTATCCTGAAGATATGATTGATAGAGATAGCGTAATCTAAATTCTGTTCTTTAAAATAATCAAAAAAAGACGGGGAAAGTGGGCAATCGCAAAGAAATTTGAGGAAAGTCCGAACTCTATAGAACACTACGCTTCGTAACGCGAAGGCAGTAACTTGGTGACCTTTACCAGAGAGCTGACGGAATAGTGCAACAGAAAGGATACCGCCCGGAAGTGTTAAATCTTTCGGGTAAGGGTGAAATGGTGTGTGTAAGAGACCACCGCATAAGAGGCGACTTTTATGGCAATGTAAACCCCGTAAAGAGCAAAGCCAAATAAGGCCGCATTGATTTATTCAGCAGAGTTGTTCGTTCTGTTTTTCTTTTTTAGAAGAGTACGGCTGGGTGGGCTGCTTGAGGATAATGGTGACATTAATCCCAGATAAATGATTGCCTCGATTGCAATATAGAATATATATTTGCAATTATGACAGAATTCGGCTTATAGCTTTCTTCGTTTTTTCTTGTTAATTAATATTTTTTTCTTTATTTTGCATTTTTATTTATTTAACTTGGAGTATAAAAATGAAATTGCCTGAAGATCCTTTTATTTTGGAACTGCTTCCGGAATTTATTGATACTTGGATTAATGACATTAAAGATCAGTTAGATACAATTATCTCATCAAAAGATTCTGATGAGTTATATAGATTTGGGCATACTATTAAGGGATCCTGTTTGCAATTTGGAATTGAAGAAATTGCATTCTTAGGAATTGAAATGATGGGATATGTCAAAGCAAAGGATTTCGATAATGCCCAAGTATTGGGTGATAAAATTCTTCAAAGTTTCATTGAGGCTAATGAATTTGTAGCTAGCAAATTAAAAAATAACTAATCTCTTTTATATATTGCTTTATGGAGTAAAAATAAATGAAATTTTACTTAAAATTTTTATGTTTTGGGCTACTTTTGATTTTTGGAACATCGTTGTTCGCTCAAAATAGAGTAGCAATTCTACCTTTTAGAAATATGGATGGAAATATGCAATTTAATAAATATTGCTATTCCCTTCAAGAAGAATTGCTTAAAGCCTTTTCTGAAAAAGACAAAGATGCTAAAAAAATTAGTATTGTACCACCTGATTCAATCGAAGCTGCTTTGGCTGGATTAAATCTCGATCCTAATAATCCACAATATCAGTCTGATATATGGAAAGTGTTGGAAAAACTCAATATCAATCAAGCAATTCTTGCTAATTTTAATATTCAGGCAGAGCGTTTTTTGATTAATGCTTTTGTTTACGATGTTAAAACTAAATTACCAAATCTTGAATTTCAAGCTAAAGACATTTTTAAATCTGAAAAAAATGTTTCTGAATGCATTCCAGTAATCGTTAAAAGATTATATCCTTTTTTTAATAAATAAAAAAATCTAATATTCTTAAAGTCCCTCCCTTAAATAGGAGGGACTTAGGGTGGGTTATGTCAAAATAACGTTTTCTAAATTAATAACTTGCATTTTTGCCAGAATGATATCTCAAAAATATTAATGAGAGGGTTCTTTATTTCCCACTTGATGTAAGTACAAATGATCCCCAAAATTTTGGATGATTGTAAATAGAATTTTTCTTAGTAGAATTTTTAAAGTATAATGTGGTTTCTCTTAGTGCTTTTGAGATATTTTGTTCTTTTATTAAATTTGAATAAAATTTTATCATAAATTCTTTTGTATCTTCATCATCAATATTCCATAAACTCATCAAGATGTTTTTGGCTCCTGCGAATTTAAAAGCTCGTTGTAAACCATAAATCCCTTCGCCATTACTTATCTCACCTAAACCGGTTTCGCATTCAGAAAGCACAACTAACTCTGTATTAGATAAATTAAGATTCATTGCCTGAAGAGCTGTTAATATACCGTCATCTTCAAAGTTTTCGATTTTATTCAAATCATCTTTAAGGGCTTTCATAAATGAATTTGCTCCAGAAAAAACTAGACCTGAATTTAATAATGGATTTCTACCATTTCTATAAATCTGTGAGTTAATCGAATTAGCACTTAATTCGGTATTTGGTTTAAAAAAACCGTGTGTTGCAATATGTAATAGATATGGAGACTGTACATTAAATAAATTCTTTTTGCTAGCTTCAGAATTCATAAATGTTTTAACATTGTTTTTATCGCTTGCAAATAGTTTTGTAATAGATTTAATCTCTATTGCTGTGGCAGGAAGATTATTCCAAACAGTGTCTATTGCTCCTCTATAATTATCTTCTTTATTTAATTTTGTTAATTCTGTTTTTCTTAGATTAATATTATAATTTATCTTATTAAAGTCAGGATTACCAAAAAAAGTCAATTCATTATTTATGAGTTCTTTTTTATCGAGATTAATCGATGGTTTATTATGATTGGTTTCCATCAAGGCAATAAAATCTCTCAATGAAGTCATTGAAATAAATTCATATTTATCAATCAGATATTCAGAATTATTATCTATCAAAATATTTGGATTAATAATATTATAAGCCCCATCAAAAGATGTATAAACTTTATATATTCCTTCTAGTTTCTCATCAATTTTAGACCAGAATGAGTTGAAAATATTA
>CAIWET010000633.1 GCA_903911805.1 uncultured Ignavibacteria bacterium
AATTTATTTATAAAAACTTACTTTACAATTAATTATTAACGTTATTATTAAAAAAAATTTTAGCAGATAATGATTTTTAATGCTAAAATGCAATTTTTAATATTTCAATTACATCTTCGTTCGATAAATTCTTTAATTTACCTATTTCTGTTTGCTCAAGGGCTTTTTTAGCTATTGCTGAAAATTGATTTTCTTCAATATTTAATTCAGATAAAGAAATAGCTGAACCCCAGCTTTTATATTTTGCTTTCATTGTTTCAATTGCTTCTTCAAATGAATCGCAGTTCCAAACATTTTTTGCAAATCTATCCAAATGAACTTTATTAAATTCATATACAAATTTCAAATAAGCTGGGAAGATTATTGCCAAACCAGTTCCGTGAGCAATATCAGGACGAATAGCACTCAATGCGTGCTCAATTCTATGTACTGCCCAATCTCCTCCACCCATTCCAGCTCCGGCTATACCATTTAAAGCAATTGTCGATGCCCAGGCAAGACTTGCTCTTGACTCATAATTATTTTTGTCAATTTGTAAATTGTCTAATGCAGAGATAATAGATTTAAAAATTGATTCTTGGATAGAAATCGAAATTTCCTGATCTTTACCCATAACATAATTTTCTAAGGTATGAGAAATTGCATCAATTCCACCATTAACCGTTTGATTCCAAGGCAAAGTCCTCATAACAGACGGATTTATTATTGAAATTTTGGGAAATAAACAATGTGCAGATATAAACCACTTTTGCTCGGTTTCTGAATTAGTCAATACCGATGAGCCATTCATTTCTGAACCAGTTCCAGAAATTGTAAGAATTGTAAAAATTGGCAATGCTTGAGTTACTTTTACTTTTCCAGCATAAGCATCCCATAAATTTGGCAAATATGCTCCAGCGGCTATTGCCTTGGCTTCGTCAATAACTGAACCTCCACCAACAGCCAAAATTGCAGTTACTCCATTTTCTTTACATAAGTCAATACCAATTTCTGTATGAGTTAATATCGGATTGGGTTGAACTCCAGAATGCTCAATAAATTCAATATTATGATTGATTAATGAGTTTCTAACTTGTTCGTAAGTTCCGTTATTTTTAATTGAATTTCCACCATAAAGAAAAAGAACTTTATAAATCCCTAATTTTTTTAATTCTTCACCAATTTGAATAATAGTGTTTCTTCCAAAAATAATCTTTGTTGGGTTATTGAAAATAAAATTATTCATCTATATCCTCCTTAATAAATATTTTTTTCGAATTATATGCCAAACTCTTTTTTTCTCCTAAAGAATAATAATGTCTGGAATTAATATCATAAATAAATGGATTAACTTTTTCGATATCAGGTTTACCTGAATCATCCAAAGCATTTTCATTTACTAAATACTCTTTTATTTCACCAATGAAAACTGTATGAGTTCCCAAATCAATTGTATGCATTAATTGGCATATTGCATTTACTGGATACTCATCTACAAAAGGTGCATTGTATCCATCAAAATATTTTGGAGATAAGCCAGTTAGGTCAAATTTCTTGCATTTTTTACCGGAAATACTCCCGGTAAAATCTGCAGAATCAATTTGATTTAAGGAAGGCACATTAACAGTAAAAGCACGATTTTTCATAATACTTAGATATGAATGCCTTATTTTTCTTAAAGAAATTGAAACACAAGGCGGCTCACTGCATACCATTCCAGCCCAACTAACAGCTACTAAGTTTGGAATTTCCTGATCATCATTATAACCAATAATGTAAACTGGAAATGGTCCTGTTAGTGGTTTAGCTCCAAAAGATTTTTTTAATATTTCCATTTATTTAGGAATCTTTGTATGGTCAATTTCGCTTCCTAATACACTATGCGGAATTAAATATGTTGCTAGTAAACCGATCATCGCAATATACATCCACCATCTTTGATCCGGACGAGCTTTAATTCTCCAAACACCAATTAACCAAATCACTAAGCCAAACAAAGTTTTATTGTCTGTCATATCGTGACCAAACGGCCAACCAGTCCAGAATGCGTCAAATGCATACCATTGCATCAATGGACCAAATATCATTCCACCAATGAATAAACAAATTCCAGTTAACAATGCCATATTTACTAAATTGTCACCTTTGAACATTGCTTCAAATGTTGACCTGAATGCCATTGTCAAAGTAAAGAACATAAAGAATAAATGGAATACAATTATCCACATTGGTACATCACCACGAAATCTAATAACAACAGGTTCTTCAGTTAACTGATAATTTTTACCATTATTACTTAATATAACTGTGTATTGTATCTTGCCTGCTTTTGGTTGATGTGGTAAAGAAGAGGATAAAAATCCAGCTTCAAAAGTCATATCAACAGTTGTATCATTATCAAAACTTTTATATCTCTTGTAAGTAACTTTACCAGTTATACTCTGATCTTTTACTTCTAATTTAAGTACTTCTGGTCCATCGCCTGGATGACTTCTAGGCATTTCGAATTTATATGCAGCATTGTTTATTTCAATTTTTACTTTCTTTGGATAAGTTGGTCCAGTTGTTCTTTGATAAATAACTAAAACAGCCATTAAAACAAATGACATTATCCACAAAATAATTGATTTCTTTTTGGTCATATTTCACCTTTATATTTAATAATTATTGTAATTTAAA
>CAIWET010000634.1 GCA_903911805.1 uncultured Ignavibacteria bacterium
AATAACTTACAGACTTCTTTAAAAATATTACAAGATTCTATTGACCGTTCTTCTAATAATGAACTGATAAAATCCTGTTCTGAAGAATATCTGGTTATAGTAAAAAATAATTATCCTAAACTAATACCCAAAGCATATATTAATTTAGGTAATAGTTGTTGGTTAGTTTCTGATTATTGGAGAGCAATAGAAAATTTTCTAATTTCTTTGGATCAAGCAACAATTAACTCCGATTCCTCAAATATTATTGATGCAAATATATACTTAGGGTTGATTTATGAACGATTGAAAGAAATAAATAAATCTGAATATTACATCAAAAATGCCTATGAAATGGCTATGAAGTATAATAACAATTTTTTAAAAGCTTCAGCTTCATGGAATATGGCAATGATTTACAATCATAAAGGAATGGCTGATAAATCACTATTTTTCGCCAAACAGTCAATTAATTTTGTTAGAATTACAAATTTTGAAAATGAATATACTAAACACTTTGCTTACGGTCTATCATACTTTTACCTCTCGTACGCATATTCATTGTTAAAAGATTATAATATTGCTTTAAACTATTGCGATTCATCAATTATTCACAATAAATTAATTAATAATCTTAATATCCTTGTTCCAACTTATAGTACAATTTCTTTAATCAAATATAATCAAGGCGATTATTTAGGATCTGTGGCTTTTTCTAAGTTTTGTATTCAAAATGCAGAGTTGATTAATAATATTGAATACCAATCTTGGGAATTTGAAAATTTATCAAAATGTTATGAAAAATTAGGAAGATTAGATAGTAGTCTTTATTTTCTTAAACTTTTTAATTTTGCTATAGATTCCCTAAAAGTGATTGATGTGAGGATATTAGCTTCTAAACAAGAATTAGGAGAGAAGAAAAACGAACTTTCACAACAGTATTATTTAAATAAAATAACTATTTTAATTGGGATCTCAATTTTCACATTTGTGGTAATTCTTGGTTATTTACTCTATTCGAGATATAGAATTAAAGTTAAATTAAGCAAACAACTTTCTAAATTAAACTCCACTAAAGATAAATTCTTTTCTATTATCTCTCACGACTTGAGAACACCATTGAATTCATTTAATGATCTAATAAAATTACTTCATTTGTACTACGATGAATTTTCGAAAGAGGAAATTAAAGGTCACATAAATACTTTAAAGAATTCATCCGATAATATATTATTATTAGTGGAGAATCTATTGATTTGGTCAAATTTGCAATCCAAAGGGGTTGAAGTGATACCAGAGACAATAAGTATAAATGAGATTGTTGAGCAAGAAATAAAAAATCTTAGTGATTATGCAGAGAAGAAAAATATAAATATACAAAATATTGTGAATAAAAATATTGAGATTTTTGCTGATAAACAAATGATCTCAACAGTAATAAGAAATTTATTATCTAATTCTATTAAATTTTCTAATAAAGATAGCACTATAAAATTTTCTGGTGATGTTAAGAATGAAATATGCGAAATTATTATTGAAGACTTCGGAATTGGTATTAAAGATGAAGATAAACCAAAAGTCTTTAAATTGGATTCCAAGTTTTCTACTTTAGGTACGTCAAATGAGAAAGGCACAGGTTTAGGTTTGTGTTTGTGTAAAGAATTTATTGAAAAAAATAATGGTAAAATTTGGTTTGAAAGTGAATTTAAAGTTGGTTCAATATTCACTATTTCTTTACCTATAAATTAAAAGTATATGAATAATTTAATTAAAGCAGTTATAATTGATGATGAAGAAAATTTTATTGCATCATTAGAAATTCTTCTTAAAAAACATTTTAAGCAAATCTTAATTATAGGTAAAGCAGGCACCATTGAAGACGGTCTTTCATTAATTAATCAAAATATGCCAGATTTAGTATTCCTGGATATACATTTGCCTGACGGAAATGGTTTTGATTTGATCAATTATTCTAAATATAAAAATTTTGATGTTATTTTTACCACTTCGTTTAGTGAATATGCAGTTAGAGCATTTGAAGTATCTGCTATTCACTATATTTTAAAACCAATTGAATTAAAAAAATTAGAAGAAGCCATTGATCGATTTGAGAAAAAAATAGATAATGAAAATTTAGATGAAAAGCTGAGATTATTAAAGGAAAGTTTATTAGAAAAACCACAAAAGATATTATTGCCAACATCAGAAGGCAATTGTATTTATAATATAGGAGAAATTATTCGATGTGAAGCAGAGAGTAGTTATAGTACAGTATATTTCTTGAATGGCGAGAAAGTTATGATTTCGAAACCATTACAGTCACTCCATAAAATACTTTCAGAACTTGATTTCGTTAGAATACACGCCAAATTTTTAATAAATTTAAAATTTGTTAAGAGATATGTCATTGCAAATAGCCCCAAAGTTGTAATGGTTGATAATGCAGAATTTCCAATTTCGCATAATCAAAAAAAATTGTTTGTTGACAAAATGCGAAATTACGTAAAAGCACCATAGAAGCCTAAATCTAAAACGTATATATAGCGGCAAAAACATACCAGTTAGAAAGTCAAACCCAGCAAATACTAATTGCATCAAAAACTCAAATATTAATTTGTTAATTTTGAGAAATATTTATTATTAATATTGGATAATTTGTTAGATATGAATATAAAATATAATGAAATGTCATTAATAACAATGATTATAAATTTCAAATTCATGTACTAATATTAAAGAGTAAACATTTTAAAATTTATACAAATAAACTCAGGTGAATTATGATAATGAAATATTTTTTTGCATTATTTATGACTTTAATTATTAGTGGATGTGTGACAAATAAACCTGTCTATAAAGAACCTATTGAAACTGGTAAGTATGAAATATCAAATTTTAATAATCCAGAATATCAAAAGGAATTGAATTGGTTGAGTAACACAAGGGTTTGGATAGTTAATGGAGGTTCTACTGTTGGTGGTTTTTATGCAGGCTATAATTATTTAAAACCTGATATTACACCAACTTGGTATAAAGGTACGAATTATTCAGATAATCAAAAAAGATTCTATAATGGACTTTTAGGTGCGGTTACAGGATTGATATCAGGAGTAATTATAAATAGTATCTTAAACACTTTCATAGTTTCTGAAAGTGATTTAAAAAAGAAGAGCCCAATTTACATTAATGATATCAACAATTGGATATCTGATTTTGATAATGATTATATTTATATTGATCACACAATTAATGACAAACAAATAGTGAATAGAATTTCTGCTTTTAACAAAAAATTAATTTCCAAGATACCAGAAAAGGAATTTATTATACAGTCGATTTCAGAAGCAAAATTATTCAATTCTATATTCCCAAAAAGCAACTACATTGAACCAGTAATCGAGAATAGTTTAAATTATTTTACAAACAACGATATGTTAAATTTAATCGATGTATTTAGTAGTAAAACCGCAAAAGAAACTATATTATCCAAATATTTAAGTAAATGTTCAGATTTTGATTGTTGTTTGAAACTAATAAATAAGGTTCCAGAATATAAAATTCAATCACTTGAAAAGGGATTAGCAATTTGTAAAAATTTAAATGATATAATAACATTTAATAATAAATTTCCAAATAATGAATTATATGAATCTACAAAAGATATTGGTTTAAATTATTGCACTTCATTGAAGGATATTAAGAATTATTTGTTAAGTTTTAATGATAAAGAGTCAATTCAAAAGGCTGAACTAAAATCTTTATTAATAGTAAATTCATTCAAAGATTTAAAAGAGCATATTGCTCTGTTTCCAAAGTCTTTAGATAATCTAGAAACTGAGAAGAAGTCTTTCTCGATAATTAAAACTATTGAAGATGTAAAGAATCATTTAAATTTATTTCCGAAATCTCAGCGAAATGAAGCAGTAGAACTCAAAGCAATTGAATCACTAAGGACTACTAATGATCTGAAAGAATTTTTAACTATATTTACTAATAGCTCAAATTTAAAAAAAATAGAAGAAAGAAGTATTGAATTTATTAATTCTTATGAAGATTCAAAATTTATCTTGACTCAATTTAATACTCTCAAAAATAATAAAGCATTCGAAAAAAGAACGAAAAATTATATAATGAACTATTATTCATTAAAATATTTTTCTGAATTATTCCCTAATTCAGAGTATTCAAATG
>CAIWET010000635.1 GCA_903911805.1 uncultured Ignavibacteria bacterium
ATATTATTAAAATGAATATTATTAAAATGTAAAAAAACAGGAGAAAAAATGGAAATTTATGTTGATACCGCAAATATAGAGCACATCAGACACGCAGCTTCACTAGGGTTTATTTCAGGTGTAACAACCAATCCTTCATTATTGGCAAAAGAATCTCCAAATATTGACATCAAAGAAAGATTATTGGAAATTCATAAATTAGTTGGTGGACATTTGTCTGTTGAAGTAAATTCACTAAAAGCAGACGAAATGGTAAGAGAAGCTGATCAGATTTTATCTTGGTTTCCAGAAGCAACAATCAAAATTCCAATGATTCCTGAAGGTCTTTCTGCTTGTAGCAGATTAGCAAAAAGAGGTATTCCAACAAATGTAACTCTTGTATTTTCAGCAACTCAAGCAATTGCAGCAAATAATGCTGGTGCTGCTTATGTTTCTGTTTTTATGGGTAGATTAGATGATGTTGCCCAAAATAGTGAGCAAACTTTATTAGAAGTTGGAGATATTTGGGATATTCAGGGATATTCATCAAAAATTATTGCTGCATCAATCAGACATCCACTTCATATAATTCAGGCAGCTAAAGCTGGTGCTCATATTGCAACAGTTCCATATAATGTAATTATGCAATCTTTGAAGCATCCATTAACTGATAAAGGTGTTGAATTATTCGTAAATGATTACGAAAAAATGATGGCTGAAAAAAGCAAATTAGTATAGCAGATTTATTCGACGCAATCAGACTATATTGAATCCAAATTTACTTCTTTCCGGGTATATGGAAGGAATTTTTCCTATGGCTAATTCGAAGTTCGGCAGAGTAGAATTTTACACTGCCGATCCTAGAGCAGTAATTCCTTTAAATAAAATCAAAATGCCAAAATCTTTGAGGCAATTCTTAAAAAAAGCCGAATATTATTTTTCGATTGATAATGCTTTTCCAGAAGTTATAGTGAATTGCTCTCAACGAGACGATACTTGGATAAGCGAAACAATCGTAAAATCTTATATTGAGCTTCATAATATTGGTTATGCTCATTCGGTTGAGACTTGGAAAGATGGATTTTTAATTGGTGGACTTTATGGTGTTGCAATTGGTGGAGCATTTTTTGGTGAATCTATGTTTACTAAAGAGAGCAATGCTTCTAAAGCTGCTTTTTATTATTTAGCTCATCACTTAAAGGAACAAGGATTTATTCTTTTGGATTCACAATTTATTAACGACCATACTAAGCTTTTGGGAGCAGAAGAAATTCCTTTGGTTGATTATAAGCTTTTATTGAAAAAGGCATTAAAATTAAAGGTTAGTTTTTAAATAATTTCAGGGAGAATGAGCCCATCTTTCATTTTGATAATTCTGCTACAATTTTCAGAAATATTTTCGCTATGAGTGGCAATTATTGAAGTGATACCAAAGTCAGTGTTGATTGATTTTAGAAGATTAATAATTATATCAGAATTTGCGTGGTCTAAACTCCCGGTTGGTTCGTCGGCAAGAAGTAAAGCTGGTTTATTTATTAATGCTCTTGCAATAGCAACTCTTTGTTGCTCGCCACCAGAAAGTTCAGAAGGCTTATGGTCAGCTCTATCTGCTAATCCAACAAAATCAAGAAGTTCAATTGCTCTCTTTTTGCTTTCCTTCATTGTTTCACATTTAATCAACAGCGGCATAGTAATATTTTCAACAGCTGAGAACTCAGGCAATAAGTAATGAAATTGAAAAATAAAACCAATTGCTTCATTACGTATAAAAGATAAATTCTTACCTTTTAATTTTGAAAATTGGTAGTCTTTACCAAGATAATTAATAGTAATTTCACCGGAATCTGGGCTTTCGAGAGTTCCAAGCAAATAAAGCAAAGTACTTTTACCAACTCCGGAAGGACCCATCAATGCAACCATTTCACCAGATTCAACAGTTAAGTCTATGCCTTTTAAAACACTAACCTTAGTTTTTTTGTCTTTGGTAAAATATGATTTTTCAATATTTTTACACGAAATTATTTGCATATTTTTTTCTAGAGTATTTACCTCACTCTAAATCCCTCCCCATAAAAGAGAGGGACTTAAAAGAAGAGGATTAAAATTTAAAGTATATCTCCACCAATTACCCCACCCTAAATCCCTCCCCTTGAAGGGAGGGACTTGAAGAAGAGGATTTATTTATTTCAGATTTAATGGTATCTATTACTATATTGATATCATTAAATAATTCTTCGCTTTTAAATCTTAAAACTTTAAATCCTAAGATTTCAATTATTTCAGTTCTATACCTGTCATAATCTGTTTTATCATTATGACTTGAGCCATCCAGTTCGACGACTAGTTTAATCGAATTTGATGCAAAATCAGCTATATAATTATGGATTACTTCTTGTCTTCGAAATTTTACCCCTAATTTATTGTTTTTAATCTTGTCCCATAAAAGAGATTCAGCAGGAGTCATTGCTTTTCTCATAGCTTTAGCTCTTTCTTTGAGAAAAAACCATTGTTTTCTATCAGCTTTTACATATTTATTTACAAATTCATCCATTTATTACTCTTTAAGTCCCTCCCTTCAAGGGGAGGGATTTAGGGTGGGGTAATATCATCAAAGCCTGAAGTATAGTCACCTCTTTAAGTTCCTTTTTTATAATGAGGGACTTAAAAGAAGAGGATTAAAATTTAGGCGTGGCAACCGCAAGTATGTGTGTTATATGGGTTGTCGAATACAAATCCGCTTCCCATTGTGTCATCTACATAATCAAGTGTGATACCCATCAAATAGAAAATGCTTAAATCATCAACAACGAATTTTGAATTTCCGTGTTCCATAACTCTGTCGTTGTCGTTTAATTCCTGATCAAATCCTAAAAGATAAGACATTCCAGAGCAACCACCTGAACGAGTTCCAATTCTTACGAAGAAATCTTCTGGAACTTGATTTGATGTGCGGATTGTCGCAATAGACTCTAATGCTTTTTTTGATACTTTAAAAGTATCGTCTGCAAGAGCACCGTTTACTCCTGTATATAAATCAATTACTTCTGGTGCTAATGTATCTATCATTTTTTAAATCTCCTAATTAATTATCATCCATATCAATATAAACATCGTCTGACAGTGGATGTGCCTGGCAGGCGAGAACGTATCCATTTTTAATTTCATTTTCAGTTAAAGCTTCATTTTCGTCCATCATTACTCTTCCGCTAACAACTTTGGATCTGCAAGTGGAGCAAGCACCAATTTGGCAACTAAATGGAGGGTCTAAAGCCTTTCTCATTGCAGCAACTGTTATATTTTCATCCGGCTGAACTTGAATTTCGTGAATTTCGCCGTAAAGTTTAAGTTTAATAGTTCTTACTGTTAATTCCGGTCTCATTTCATTTTCCTCATTAGTCTCATTTTCTTCCTTAGGGGCAGTAAATGATTCTTTATGTATATTGGATTTATTAATTCCTAATTCTGCTAGTCCTTCCTGAACATTTTTCATCATTGTGCTTGGTCCGCACATAAAATATTCAGAGTTTTCTAAATTATCATTTAATAATTCTTTAACTAATGTCTTAACTCCGTCGATTGTTAAGTGATTTTTCAATCCATCCCAATTTTCTTCTCGAGTTAAAATATGAGTAGCATTAAATCTATCATTATATTTATTTTTTAGTTCGTTCAATTCATTACTAAAAATTATATCATCTTTAGTTTTATTTGCATAAACTAAATGTACAATAGTTTTTGGTTCTTTGATTAATGCAGTTTTTAAAATTGACATTAAAGGAGTTACACCGCTTCCACCAGCAAAAAGAACAAAGTTTCTTTCATTCGATTCATTTAGTTCAATAGTAAAATGACCAAGTGGAGGAATGACGTCAAGAAAATCACCAATATTTACCTTGTCTGCTAAATAAGCAGAAACATAACCCTCTTCCTGCTTTTTAACAGTAATAGTTATTGGTTTATCCTCTAAAGGACTAGTGCAAATGGAATAGGCTCTTCTTTGAGATTCGCCATTTAAATCAATTTTAATTGTCAAATATTGACCGTGCTTATAATCGAAAGTTGTCTTAAGTTCATCTGGTATAAAAAAAGAAATTGAAGTTGTATCAAAAGTTTCTTTTATAACATTTATTACTTTAAGTTTGCTAAACTGTATTGCCATATAAAAATATATTTATTTAAATAATTAATAGGCATAAAACGAGATAATTAAATATTTATTTGATAAAACAATTAACGATTCTTAACGTTAACCCACTAGTATTGTATAATTTTGAGGCAACTATGAAATCAACAAACAAGGCATTAATTTTAGTCTTAATCAGTATGTTTTTATTAAATATTAGTTTGTATGCTGAGACAATCAAAGAAGCAAAAATAAAGACAAATGCTCATTGTGGCAATTGCAAAACTAAAATAGAAGCCGGTTTAGGCAAAATTGACGGCATAAAATCCGCAACAGTTGAAATGAGCGATAAAATTGCTACTATATCTTATGATGCAGATAAAATCAAAGCAGACGCAATAAAGAAATCTATTGTAGATATGGGCTATAAAGCAGAATTATTGAAAAGTTCATCTGAAAATAAAGAAGTTAAAAGAAGCATAAACGACGGTAAGAAATCAATCCAAAACATAATAAAATAATTTTTTTTAAACAATTTATTAAAATTATTTTGCTATTTAATAAAAATTTCCTAATTTTGTAGTTCTGAAAATTTGTGGAAGCTAAAAAGGGATAAATAATGGCTAAAACCCAAACATTTGGTGATAAAACTAAAAAGAAAAAAATTGGTGACGGTCGTATTAACGTAAAAGTTATCAAGGGATACCGCACTCCTGAGGGAAATATGCGTTTTATGGAAACTTTTGTTAAGGTTACCGACATAGCAGAAGTAGAAAAAATTGATATAACAAAATAAGGAATGTCATGAAAAAAGGGATTCATCCATACTATCACGTTGTCGAAATCGCTCAGACCGACGGAACGAGCTTTCTGACACGCTCATGCTACAAAAGCGATAGAATGGTTTTAGACATTGACTCTAAATCACACCCATTCTTCACAGGCAAGCAGGTATTAGTTGATACTGCGGGCCGAGTAGAACGTTTTAACAAACGTTTCGAAAAAACAAAATTGATCAAAGATGCTAAGGGAGGTTCTAATGCATCCGCATAACGCAATCCACCCAATGCAAACTGGCGGAAATACTATCCGTCCAAACAAGAAAATTGTTAAGAAGAGAACTAACCCATTAAAGGGTATGACAATTATCGATTATTTCGATCCTAAATTCTTATCAAGATTTACTAACGACCAAGGAAAGATTTTACCACGTCGTATTACAGGTGTAACAGCTTACCAACAAAGACAGATTACTACAGCAATTAAATTTGCTCGTCATCTTGCTTTGATGCCATTTGTTGCTCAGGATATCGCATAATTAAAAGAGAAGGTCAATAGAATGAACAAATTAAGAATGATAGAGAATATGACCAAAGAGAGAGCTCTCGAAGTGCGCAGAAATAAAGACGGCGCTAACTTCGTTGAAATCCCTGAATTTGGTCCTGGCGATACTATTAACGTTGCTTACAGAGTTGTTGAAGGCGAAAAAGAACGTATTCAGAACTACAAAGGTATTGTTATTGCTAGACGCGGCGCAGGTTTACACCAAAGCTTTTTAGTACGTAAAGTTTCCAACGGTATTGGAGTTGAAAGAGTATTTCCTCTATTTTCACCAATGATTCAAGGCATCGTAGTTATCAGAAGTGGTAAAGTACGTAGAGCTAAATTGTATTATTTACGTGGAATGAGTGAAAGAAAGATTAGAGCTAAATTGAGCTAATCTCTTTTAAACATAAAGATTAAAAAAAAGGCAGTTATAACAACTGCCTTTTTTTATTTTAAAACATAAACCCTATACCAATACCGCCACCTAGTTTGGTGACTCTGTTTAATTCAGGATAATTTTCAACTTTTGGTTTTAAATTACTTACGGAAATTCTGTCTTCAAAAAATTTATATCCAGCATCGAAACTGAAGAGAATACGATTCCAAAAATATTCATAAGTTATACCAACGCCGACATTATATGAATTTTTAAAAATATCTTTATCAAATAGGGAGTTTATTGTATGGTCATCGTCGTAATAATAATATGCTCCAGCAAGGATGTAAAATCTGGAGTTGTAATCCTGATATATATTTCTCTGCAATTCCAATCCAATGTCATAATTAAAGTTTTTGTAATCCTCACCGGATTTAACACTTTGGTAATAGAATATCATACCCATTAACTGGACTTTAAAATCGTCATTAATTTTTTTATTATAATATATTCCATAACCTGAAATATTAGAAAGCTTTACTCCAAAAGCATTATCCAAATCATTCATTTTGTAATTATTTTTCTCAGAAAAAGAATTAGAAGAAAGAATAATAAAAGCTAGTATTATAAAGATAATATTTTTCATTATTGATTTCTCACATTTTTAGAAATTATAAAATATTCCCGCACCAAAACCAATCATTGTTTGTCTTTCAATACTAAAATCGGAAGCATCGATTTCTTTGTAATTGAATTTATATCCTAAATTTAAGTCAATATTTACTCTTTTTGATAAAAACCATTGAAAACCAACTCCAAGTCCGACTGCATAAGAAGTCTCGAAATTTTTATTTGTTAATGAAGATTGTGTTTTAAATGAAGAACTATGTCCACCTAGCAAGGCATATACGATTGTATTTCTTGAATCAAATACATCACCTCTTAATTCAACACCAATATCATTTATTATATCTTTCGTGTTTTCTAATTCCTTTGCTTTTGTATCATCTTCCCATCTGATATACTCAGAATATAATGACATACCAGTTAATACTAATGAAAAGCGCTTAAACATTTTTAAAGAATAAGACAAGCCAAAACCTGAAATACTAGAATACCTCACACCAACAGAACTTGAATAATTGCCAACTAATACAGCAGTATCAGGTGCTGAATAATAATATTCATTATTATAGGTTGTTGTTGTAGGAGTGATATTGTTTACCGCTTTTTGAGGTTTATTATAATATGAATCACTACTATCAACTATTGTTACAACTCCAGAATTCTGTGAATACGCTAAATTAGATAGGAATAATGCAATTAAA
>CAIWET010000636.1 GCA_903911805.1 uncultured Ignavibacteria bacterium
TATCCCAAGCACCACCACCAGAAGTCATGGAAATTGCGACGAAGATTCCAGTAACGATAGAACCAACAAGCAAACCAAGAGGCGAAGATGCTACGATGATATAAATTTTTATTGTTTTACAAATTTCTGTACCGTTTTATTAACACTATCCGAAATCTGTAAAAAGTAAATACCCTTTTCTAAATTCTGAATATTTAATTTTATCATTTCTGTATTATTATTTATTTCGGACATAATATTTTTTCCAGTTACATCAAAAACAGAAAATTCATAATTTCCTTTATTTCTCAAGTAAAATTGAAGATAATCGGAACAAGGATTTGGAAAAACCACGAAACTCACTGCCTGTGTATCTGCAATTAATTTAACGCTACCATTACCATTTACAACCCAATTGTTGGGATCAATTTCCAAACTTTTGACTAGGTTTTTCATCGGGATTTTAAAAGCTTCAGTATTAGTTTGGTGATATAGCTTAATTATAGTATCACCTGTTGAAAACTTTACTTTATACTCCATATTCATCTTAAATAATGGCGTGATAGCAGCAGAAGTTAATTGGTGCACATTCATAATAAGCGTATCATTTTTTTGACCATAAACAATATCTAAAGTGGGATATCCTTCACCAAAATACCATTGATTAAAGAAGTCTGTGAAATTTTTTCCCGAAAGCTCTTCCGCAACCGCTTTAAAATCCAACCCAGTTATTGTGCTATCTTTGAAACGAATTTGAACCGTTTTAAAGATTTGGAAGAAAATGGAATCGTTATTAACTTCAAATCTCAGGTTATGTATAATTGCGGCTCCTTTATCGTAGGAAAGCCTTCCATCAAAAATTCTATTTTCATCAACAGCTAAATAAGGAGGAATATAAACACTTCCATCCGGATGAGACATTATATTATTATGTTTCTGCAACATGTGTTGTTGCGCTTCCTGCTGACTCCACAAATTCTGAGCTGCAAGATATTCACAATACGAAGCAAAACCTTCGTTAATCCATATATCACTCCAAGTGGCGCAAGTAACATTATTGCCCCACCATTGATGTGATAATTCGTGACAATTAAGATAAAAATTAAAATTTCCAAGTGTAGTCATGGTCTGATGTTCCATACCACCACCTAAGGGAGCCATACAATGACCATATTTTTCTTTATAAAACGGATACATACCAAATAAATCGGAATACAATTCAATAAAATCGATGGTTGTATCTATTTGAGATTTAAAAGTAGTTAAAGTAGCAGGATTATTATAAATATAATTCTGAATCAATATAGAATCCTGCAAACCTACAGGATGAGCATAAATAGAATAATCAATATATTTACCTACAGAAAACGATAATAAATAATAAGCAATCGGATAACGTGTTTTCCATTCATATCTTACTTTATTATTTGGTAACGGAATGGTTGCAGTAAGCAAACCATTTGAGCCTACTTTATTTTCATTATTGGTTGTAACAAATATATATGCAGAATCTGCCTTGTCTGTTAAAGATTGCTTTACAGGAAACCACTCTTTTGCCGCAAATGGTTCAGACAAAGTCCATGTAATCTGATTGCCCCAATTAGGTGATGTCTGACAAGAAATTCCGCTGAAAAAATTACCAGTATTAGGAGGCATACCATAATAAAAAATCTGTACATTTACTTCCGAATAAGGACTTAATGGATTTAATCCGATAGAAACATAATCACCAGTTCTTTGAAACAAATATTTCTGATTATTTACTTTAACAGAGTCTATAATAAAATAATCTTTTAATTCAAAAACAAAAGTATCCA
>CAIWET010000637.1 GCA_903911805.1 uncultured Ignavibacteria bacterium
ATATTCCCTGAAAAGATCAAAAATAATCTCTTTCTCTGAGAATTCTCTAAAAACACAATATCTTCAGCATTTAAATCAGAGACTCTGATTAATCCAGAGAGTTTAACTAATTCTTCCTGATTTAGATCCTTAAAAAGCTCAATTTCTTTTAAAAAGTTAATTTTTACATTTTGTTCCATTATAAAACTTTCTTTATTTATAAATTAATGGCTAAAGCAATTTTAGGGTCTTCGTCGAAATATTTGACATATATTTCATTTCCAATCCTAAGTTTTTCTGCTATAGACCAATGAATTTTCTGATGAATTTCTATTCCATTAATTGTTTCAAAAACAATATAATCTTTAATTTTATTTTTTCTTTTTGCAGAATAAATACACTTAATTTGAGATTTGACTACTTTACCATAAGCATTCAATTTTAAGATAACAAGAAAATTCTTTATTCCTTTTACTAAAATCATTCCAGTAAAAACTGAAATTATCAACAACATTCCTGTTTTGATTAAAAAATCAACCTGATTTAGAATCTGATTTGATTCAGGAGAAACAATAAATTTATAATAATGTACTGAATTTAATGTTAATCCTACAATACAAAACAAGAATGGAAAAAGCGTTAAAGAAGCAATTGTCATTGATGAAAACAAATTTGTTTTTGCATAAATTCTTTCTGGAAATCTTTCATTTAAATTTTCGATATATGATTTCTCAGATGCCTGAGCAATTACACTCAAATTAGCTAAAGGAATCTCAACGTTTTGAGTTCTAAAGCCTATTTTATCCATTTCTAATAATTTTTCTTTGGATATATTAATTAGATTTTCTTTATCTAGATTGACATAAGCCAATTTTTTAATCAAATCCAACCTAGTTACTTTTCCTTTCCAACCAGATAAATCAATTTCTGTTTTTGGAAAAGAATAGTTTTTAATTTCAATTATATCTTGTAAATTGATATTCATTACATCTCACTCAATAATAAATCCAATTTTTCAATAAATAACTTTACATCTTCTTTTGTAATAATAAGTGGTGGAACTAATCTTAAAACAGTTCCAGATGCAGCATTAGTAATAATATGCTTATCTAAAAGTTTATTCATTAGAATCGTAGCATCAAATGTTAATGATAACCCGAGAATTAAGCCTCTACCTCTAACCTCATTGATTAATTGAGGATATTTTTCTTGAATTTTTTTCAATTCATTAATAAAAAATAATCCAACATCTTTAACATTTTGGAATACTGATTTTTCTAATTCATTTAGCACAACTAAACCAGTTGTACAAGCCAAAGCATTTCCGCCATAAGTAGTGCCGTGCATTCCTTTTTCAAAAATACTTTCAAGATGTGAATCAACCAAAAAACCGCCAAGTGGTAGACCTCCGCCAATTCCTTTTGCCATTGTTATAATATCAGGTCTTAGGCAATATTTTTCGAAAGCAAATAAATCTCCAGTTCTACCTGTTCCTGCTTGAATTTCATCAGCAACTATCAAGAAGTTAAATTTGTTCTTTAATTTAATTAATTCTTCAGCAAATTCCTGAGATATTGAACTTATTCCACCTTCACCCTGAATAAATTCAAGAAAAACTCCAGCAGTTTTCTCATTTATATTTGCTTTTAATTCATCAATATCATTATATTTGATAACAAAAGTATCTGCTAAGAATGGACCCATTTTTTCTTTATAAAGCGGTTTATCCATAATTGACAAAGCGCCATAAGTTCTTCCGTGGAAACCACCAGAAAAGGCAAAGATATTTGATTTATCTTTGTCTGAAGCCCATCTTCTAACTAGTTTAATTGCACCCTCTGTTGCTTCGGTGCCAGAATTTGAAAAGAATACTTTAGAATATCCTGACATTTGACATAATTTCTCTGCAAGTTTAATTTGTGGTTCCTGATAAAAATAATTGCTAATATGCAAATACTTTGGAGCTTGTTCTTGAATTGCTTTAATAATTTCAGGATGAGAATGACCAAGAGCATTAACTGCGATTCCACCTAAGAAATCCAAATATTCATTCCCATTTTTATCAAATATTCTGGCCCCCAAGGCATAATCCACTTCGATAGGCAGTCTTTTATATGTTTGAAGTATTACTTCGTGTTCTTTTTCTATTAAATTCATTTTAACTCAACTATTATAAAACAGAATGTATTACAGTTGAAACTACTCCCCAAATTTCAAATTGCATTTCTGTAGTAATTTCAATTTTTTCGTATTTGGAATTTTCTGGCAATAAATAAATTTTACTTTTGCTTAATTCCAATCGTTTTACTATTAATTCACCATCAATTGCAGCGATCACAATGCTACCATTCTTTGGAGCTAATGCCCTATCCACAACTAATATATCACCAGAGTAGATGCCAGCATCAATCATCGAATCACCTTTTACTCTCAAAAAGAAAGTTGATGATGCATTTTTAATTACGTGTTTATTTAAATCTAATTTTCCTTCTAGATAATCATCAGCCGGAGAAGGAAAACCGGCTGAAACAGATTCAAGAAAAATTGGAAGATTTAGTTCAGATAAAATTTCTGGAGTAATTATTTCTGTTACTCTTACTAAATCATCTTTCCTCTTTTTCGGCTTTGATTTTATTAATTTTAAGTCTTGCATAATTAAACAAAAATTTATTTACCGTCACCTAAAATAAAGGGTACATTTTTACCATTACCTAAAATTATTACTTTTGAATTTGGTGATCCAACTAATTCTTTTTGAACTTTAATCGATTCATATTGCAAAATTTTATCAGAAAGTTTTGCAGAAATAATTTGTTGAGCATCTGCTATACCTTGTGCTTCAACTCTTTTTCTATCAGCTTCTTGTCTTTCTTTATCAAGAACGAATTTCATTCTTTGGGATTCCTGTTCAGCTGTAATCTTTCTTTCGATTGATTCTTTTACTGATTTTGGAAGATTGATATTTCTAACAAGAATGTTTTCTAAAACAAATCCTCTTGTTGAAAGCTCTTTTTCTAAGGCTTGTTTGATTTGTCCTTCGAATTGGTCTCTTTTGCCAGAGAAAAATTCAACAGCATCATAATAAACAGCATTATCTCTAATTTTAGTACGCGTTAATGGTCTGATAATTCTATCTTCAAAATCAAGACCAATTTCTCTATAAATCAAAGGTGCTTTTTCTGGTATAATTTTATATAAAATAGTTAAGTCGATTACCACTTCAAGACCGTCTTTCGATAAGGCTCTAATTGCATCGTCACCTTCTTGTTTGCCTTCATTATGAACTTCGCTCATAGTGTAATTTTGTGTTCTTGTAGATATTGATTTCATATCAACAAATGGATTAACCACAGAAAGGCCTTCGGACTTTACATCGCCTAATACTTGACCAAACAAGACTTGAACACCAACAAAACCAGCATCAATTTGTCTTACAAATGAGACTAATACTCCAACTACAATAAGTAACAATCCAACCCAGGAAATAAGTTTACGATATGCGTAAGCAATTGTATTTGGACGTATTCCAAAAATTGCTCCTAAAAGCATTATAATTCCAAGTATTGCTAAAAACATTTTTTACTCCTTATCTATAAATTAATGCCAAAATATTGCATTTTATTATATTTCAAAAATTTTATGAAATACTAATTATTGACGCACTTGAAATAGCTATTATTATTAAAATTCATTTATTATTTCTCAACAAGTTATATTAGCAATCAACAATGTTAAATTTCACTTAATGTTAACATACAATTAATCCATTTTTAATTAATGTTTTTTTTAATGTAATATATTTTTTAAATCGTGTCTTGAATAATGTGTAGGATTAATAATTTTTAATCGTCTAAAAAATTAGTTATTTTTGAAAAAGTAAATTTAATATTTTATTGGAACAAAGTATGATAAGTAGAAATAATAAAAAGAAGAAGATAGTATATTTGGCAATTATGAATATAATCCTTTTCTCAAATACATTATTAGCAGATTATTGGGGTGATTATACTTTTTTTAGTTTAAAAAACAATACAAGTGCAACATTAATTGATTTCTCAGGAAAAACTTACCATTCTTGGACATTTGGTTCAACAAAAAAGACAGCATATTCAGCTTATTTGCTTCCTGGTGGTACTGTAGTAAGAAGTTATAATTTGACCAACAAAATTTTAAATGGTGGCGGAATGACTGGAGCTATTCAAAAAGTAGATTGGAATAATAATGTACTTTGGGATTTCGCTTATTCATCTGATAAATATTGCCTACACCACGATATTTGCCCAATGCCCAATGGGAATATTCTTTTAATTTCGTATGATGTGAAAACAGCTGCAGAAGCAACTCAAGCTGGGTGCTCATCGGCAATAACTGTTTGGTCAGAAAAAATCATCGAAGTAAAGCAAACAGGTCCAACAACTGGTGAAATAGTTTGGGAATGGAAAGTTTGGGATCATCTTTGCCAAAATGTTAAATCGGATAAAAGCAATTATGTAACATCGATTTCTGCTCATCCGGAGCTAATGAATATAAATTATAAATTAACTCAAGATTTTATGCATATGAATGGTTTAGATTATAATGCTGATCTTGATCAAATTACATTTAGTTCTCATATGCTTAATGAAGTTTATATTATCGACCATAGTACAACTAAAGAGGAAGCAGCAGGACATACAGGTGGCAAATCAGGGAAAGGTGGAGACTTACTTTATCGTTGGGGTAACCCAACAGTATATGGAATGCCAGGTACTGCTAATTTCAATGTAGTTCACGATGCTCATTGGATTCCAGAAGGATGCCCAAAGGCTAATTCTTTAGTTGGATTTAATAATAATGGAGGAGCAAATAGAAAATCTTGTGTTGATATTTTTATGCCCCCATATAATGGCAGCAATTACACTATTAATGCTGGAAGTGCATATTTACCATTAACTTATTCCTGGAGAAATACTTTTAGTGGAAATGCAACATCAAATGAGGGAAATTCTCAACAATTGCCTAATGGTAATTCTTTAGTAAATGTTGCTATGACAGGTTATGTTTATGAAGTGGATACAAATCAAAATGTAGTTTGGACAAGAACTCTCAATGGACAATCATCACACGTTTATAGATATACTGCTTGTTATGTTGCTGGTACAATTGCTCCAGCTCCTACTATTTCGAAAGAAGGTACTAAGCTGATTTCTAGCATTGCGTCTTCTTATCAATGGTTTTTTAATGGCGAACCAATTGTAGGTGCTATTGAACAATCATATATCCCAACAAAAAATGGATATTATAGAGTACAAATCAAAAATGAAAGTGGCTGCGAGTCATATTTATCCGAAAAAGTACTAATCACTTCGACTTCTGAAGTAGAAGAAATTAATGCAAATGAATTGATTTATCCAAATCCTGTTAATGAGGAGTTAAACATCTCCACTCAAAACATTGTAGGTGATTATGAGATAACCATTTTTAATTCGATTGGAGTTAATATTTTAAGTGTAAGAAATTCAAGTACTATAGATATGTCAAATTTTGAAAATGGTGTTTACTTTTTAAACATCACAGATAATATTAGAACAAGAAATATCAAATTTATATTAATTAAATAAATTTATGAGAGTTAAATTAAAAAATATCGTCTATCTAAAATGGATTTTTCAACGATTAATCTTCATTTTATGTTTCTTTTTGGGAACAAATTCTTATTCAGGTTCCTGGGGAACATATACACTTTATAGCTTAAAGAATGGCACAACTGCTCAATTAATTGATTTAAATAATACTGTTTATCATACTTGGAATTTTGCGTCTACTAAAAAAACAGGCTATTCCTGTTATATGCTTCCAGGTGGGACACTAGTAAGATCTTATCTTAATTCTGCAAATTCACTTTCTGGTGGTGGCATTACCGGTGGAGTTCAAAAAGTTGATTGGAGTGGAACAGTAATTTGGGATTTTCCATATTCATCAACAACTTATTGCTTACATCACGATATTTGCCCATTACCAAATGGAAATGTTCTAATGATTTCTTATGATGTAAAGACTTCTGCTGAAGCTTCAGCTGCTGGGTGCTCATCAGCAATTTCAATGTGGTCTGAAAAAATTATTGAAGTTCAACCAACAGGTACAAATACCGGTACAATTGTATGGGAATGGAAAGTATGGGACCATCTTTGCCAAAGTGTTAATTCATCAAAAAGCAATTATGTAACTTCGATTTCACAACATCCAGAATTAATTAATATTAATTACAATGTAACACAAGATTTTATGCATATGAATGGTTTGGATTACAATGAAGATTTAAATCAAATCACTTTTAGTGCACATATGCTTAATGAAATGTATATTATCGATCACTCAACAACATCTGCACAAGCGGCAAGCCATTCTGGAGGAAATTCAGGTAAAGGTGGAGATATTCTTTATAGATGGGGCAATCCTGCGGCTTATGGAATGAGTGGAACAGCCAACTTTAATGTTATACACGATGCTCATTTTATTCCTGAAGGTAATCCAAAAGCAAATTATTTATGTGGATTTAATAATAAAGGTGGAACGGGAAGCAAAAGTGCTTTTGATATTTTTCTTCCCCCTTATAACGGTTATAATTATAATTTTACAACAGGTTCTCCATATTTACCAACAACTTATGCTTATAGATATACCTGGAGTGGAACTGCAACACAAAATGAAGGAAATTCACAGCAACTACCCAATGGAAATACTCTGATGAACTTAGCTTTAACTGGTTATATTGTTGAAGTTGATTCAAATGGCTCAACTGTTTGGACAAAAACACTTACTGGTTCAACTTCTCACGCATATAGATATTCATCTTGCTATACAGCTGGAACAATTGCTGACGCACCAACTATTACAAATAGCGGAAGTTATTTATCATCGAGTTCTGGAACAACTTATCAATGGTTTTTCAATGGTATTCCAATAAATGGAGCAACTTCTCAGAATTACACCCCAACAAAAACTGGAAATTACAGAGTTCAGATTACAAATTCTTCTGGTTGCGAATCAAAATTATCTACCAAATACTATTTTGAGATTTCATCATTTTCAAAGCCTGAAGTTGCTTCAGTAACAGTAACAATTCCTGAAGATAGTAGTTTTACAAATTCTTACCCAATCGTTGATTCAGATGTTGGAGATATTTTTACATCATCTATTTTAAAAAATGTATCTCACGGAAATGCAAATGTAAGTGTAATTGGAGGTAATTTGGAAGTAAGCTATTCGCCAACAGCAAATTATTTTGGGAAAGATACTCTTAAAATAATTATAACTGATAGTCATACTTTGAAAGATACAGCTGTTATTCCAATTAATGTAACATCTGTTCCGGATTATCCTCAGATTGAGGAATCTTCAATTATTACTGATGAAGATACACCAACAAATAAACGTTTAAATATTACTGACGCAGATGGCGATATAGTTTTTACTTATAATATAATAAAACCAACTATTAATGGCATTTCTCAAATCACATTAAATTCAAAGGTTTTAAGTATTAATTATTCTCCAAATAGTGATTTCTTTGGAAAAGATACTTTGATTGTAGTTATTAAAGATAATTCTGGTTTATCTGACACAGCAAATATTCCAATAACAGTAAACGCAGTTAATGATGCTCCAACTATAAATTCAATGTCTATAATAACCAAAATGAATACTAAAGCAGATATTCAATGCGAAATCATAGATGTAGATAATGACAAAATCTTCAATTACTCAATACTCAAGAACTCAAATAATGGTACTTCAATAGTGTTAATTGCTTCGAGTAAACTTACTATTACTTATACTCCAAATAAAGACTTTGTTGGGCAAGATTCATTAATATTAAAAATCTGTGATAATAGTAATTTATGTTGTTCAATTTCAATTCCAATTATTGTTAATCAAAATGCTCATAATCCTGTTATTGAGTCAATAGCTTTAACTGTTTTAGAAGATAGCACTAATTCAAAATGCACAACAATTACAGATATTGATGGGGATAAATCATTTACTTACAAAGTTATTAAGAATTCATCTAATGGAGTCTCGGATATTACTTTGAACAATTCGAATCTTTGCTTAAATTATTCTCCAAAAAAAGATTTCTATGGATTAGATTCAATTAAAATTGAGGTTTTTGATGTAACTAAATTAAGTGACACTATTTTAATTCCAATAAATGTAACTCCTTTTCCAGATTCACCCATTTTAAAAATGAGTGAAATCTTTACACACGAAGACACAACAATTAGTGTTTGTAAAGATATAATTGATCCTGATGACAATGAAAGCTTTACTGCTAACTTTATAAAAAACTCATTAAATTATAATGCAACATTTAGCTTAGTGGGTAAGAATATTTGCCTTAACATCAAAACTAATCTCACTTATCAAGGGAAAGATACTCTATATATTCAAATTTGTGATAATTCAGGTTTACAAGGATTGTGTGATACAGCAATAGTTCCTGTTACTGTTTATTCATTGACAGATGTGAATGAATTGGTGAATAAGGAAATTAATATTTTTCCAAATCCAACTAATGGAATAATTAATTTAAGTAATTTATCGATTGATAAAGTTAATGAAATTGCTTTATTTAATATTTTTGGGGAAAAGATTAAGAATTTTAATATTTCCGAATCAATTAATGTAACAAATATTGAGAATGGTGTTTATCTGTTACGTATATATACAAACGAAATAGTATATTTTACAAAAATTATTTTAATGAATTAATTGGACTATAAAAAAATGAAAAAGCTCATCTTACTATTATTAATTGCTTCTTCGATTACTAATTTGAATGCAAAATACGTAAAGTTTTCAGTAGATATGTCAGAACAGACTATAAATGCTCTTGGAGTACACGTTGCTGGGGATTTTCAGAAAATTGCTGGTTATACTGAAGATTGGAATTCTTCAATAACTACTCTAACTAAAGAAGGCAATACTTCGATTTATTCAATTGTAGTAAATATTCCAGCAAATAACAAATATGAGTTCAAATTTATAAATGGTGACCAATTTTATGATGTTGAGTTTGTGCCAATTGAATCGCGTGTAGGTTATGAATTTAATGACAATAGATGGATTTATATTGATTCACTTAAAAGTGATACAACAATAATTCCAGCTGTAAAGTTTGGAGGAAATGCACCTGAAGGCTACTATTTAAATAGATTCATTGTAAATATGAGTAAAGAAAAAGTAAACTCGAATGGAGTTCATCTATTTGGTACTTTTTCAAATTGGAATGCTTTGGATAATTATATGTACAGCTTTGACGGTTTAAGATATGAAATAATTCTTTACTTCAAGAACGAAGAAATTGAATTTAAATTCGTAAATGGTGATCAAACCAGCAATGCTGAATCTATTTTTGGAAGTTGTAAAAATGCAAACGGTAATAGAACAATAAGTGTTAGTTCAGATAATATAATGATTCCTATGTGTTACGAAGAGTGTAGTTATTGTCTTTCTGATGTTGAGGTACAAATAGAATTGAAAGATGATATTATTTTTCCAAACCCTGCTAACGAGTCATTTTCAATAAAATTAGAAAATGATAAATGGTATTTAATCAGTATTTTTGATAATAATGCGAATAATTTACAGACTTTTAAAACTTTTGGTAATTCAAATTATTTAATTAATTCTGAAAATTTTCCTGCTGGCTATTATTTCGTGAGATTAAATAATTTAACAGATAAATCTTGTTCAGTTTCAAAATTGATAATAGGAAGATAATTTAAATGTTAGAAAATAATCTAAATTTTGGTCCTATTTTAGAAAAATTTAATTCCTTTAATTTAAAAGAATTAGAGAGTATGAATTTATTGAATAGATTTGATACGAAATTCATTCTTAAATCTCAAGAATTGAATTCTATTTTAGAAAGGTTAAAAGAAGATTATCAAATTTTAGAAATAAATGGAATTAGAAATTTTAGATATTACAACATTTATTTTGACACAAAAGACTTTATGCTTTATACTCAGCATCATAATGGTAAAACTCATCGCTCAAAAGTTAGATATAGACATTATCTTGATGCAGATAAGTGTTTTTTTGAGATTAAAACAAAAACCAGCACTTCATATACTGTTAAAAATAGGATTAGAGAAGCAAAAATTGATAAAAAAATTGAAAATTCAGCAGCAGAACTTTTAATTGATACATTATCAATCCAACCAGATCAATTATTCCCGAAATTAGTTGATACGTATAATAGAATTACTTTAATTTGTAAAAAGCAAGAGGAAAAAATAACTATTGATACAAATATATTTTTCCAAAATACAATTAATTCAAAAGAAATTCCAAATATTGCTTTTATAGAAATAAAGCAGAA
The DNA here is from genome assembly GCA_903911805.1 of uncultured Ignavibacteria bacterium. Lineage (GTDB taxonomy): Bacteria > Bacteroidota > Ignavibacteria > Kapaibacteriales > UBA2268 > CAIWET01. The sequence goes on from CAIWET010000637.1 coordinate 10,346, forward strand.
AAGATATAATTACAATTCTCCTGCTTTTTTAGCTTTAAGAGAAATGAATATCAAGCATCAAAACAAGGTTAGTAAATACTGCCTTGGAATGGTTTTGACCAATACAGTAAATAAATATAATTTTTTCAAACCAACTGTCCTTAAGTTAAATAAATCAATGAGAGAAGAGAATGGATTTCAACTTCATGAATTTTTCGATAATTAATTCGAATACATTTTTAGTTCTAATATTTAAACTGATAATTGATTTATCAGTAATGTTTTTACTTTTTAATAAAATCTATATTAAATTTGGGAATCAAAAGAGTTATCTTTTTATGTTCGGAATTTTTAATTTGATGATTTTTTTAGTTTGCTCGCTTTTAAGCAATTTAACTCTAAGTCTTGGTTTTTCATTTGGTATTTTTGCGATTTTCTCTATTATGAGATATAGGACAATTAATATACCAATAAAGGAAATGACCTATTTATTTATTGCAATTAGTGTTGCATTGATTAATTCACTTTATAATCCAACTTTGAGTCTCTTAGAATTGATTTTTACTAATGTTGCAATTGTTGTCTTTACTTATTTTATTGAAAGAATCTGGAGAAACAACTTTGAAGCAACAAAAATCATTATCTACGAAAGAATAGATTTAATTAAACCTCAGAATTCAAAAGAAATGATGGAAGATTTAAAAGCAAGAACTGGTATAAATATAAATAGATTTGAAATTGGCAAAATTGACTTTCTTAAAGATGTAGCTCAGGTTAAAATTTATTTCCAAAGCGATAATATGACCGATTTTAACGGTGAAAAATATTTTGATGATGATGATGATTAATTTAAAGAATAATATCAAAAATATGTTCAATTTAGAAAACCTTCAAGTTAGGTGCTTAAAGTTTTCATTGCTTTTGATATTATTTTTAATAATTCAACCAAATTTACTCCAATCTCAATCAGAATCTAAAAATAAATTGTATGGCAAGATTAGTGGTAAAGTTGTTGATTCTGACTCTTCTAAAGCCCTTGCCGCCTCTAGTTGTGTCCTATTTCGATTGAGTGATAGCACCCTTATACAAGGTGTTATATCAGACAATGAAGGAAAATTTGAATTTGAAAAAGTTCCTTTTGGTAGTTATTTTATCAAAATTACTTATGTAGGTTACAAAAACAAAAACATTAATGAAATTTCACTTTCTGAAAAGAACAACAAAATTAAACTTGGTAAAATCAAGTTACATTCAACTGATGTGGACTTGAATTCTATTGAAATCAATGCGAATAGAGATTTTATTCAAATTGAACCTGATAAACAAATTATATATATTGATAAAAACCTTATTTCTGTTGGTGGCACTGCAGTAGACGCTCTGAGGAGTGTACCATCTATATCAGTGGATATTGATGATAATATTAAACTCAGAGGAAACGATAATATTAAATTTCTTTTAGATGGGAAAGAATCTAATAATTTTGAATCTGATTTTTTGGAAACTATTTCAGCCTCAGATATAGATAGAATTGAAATTATAACTAATCCTTCATCTAAATATGATGCTGAATCAAATTCTGGAATTATTAATATAATTCTTAAACAGAATAAGAAAAATGAAACAACAGCACAAATAAATTTAAATGCTGGAACTGGTGATAAATATTCTGGCTCTTTATATTGGGGGCAATCATTTAAGAAATTTTCTTATTTTATTAATTACAGTTACAAATCCAACAATATGTTCGGAGTAAGTGACCAAACTCAAGACAGGTACTCAATTTTTGATTCATCAATTACTCAAAGACATCAGAATGATTTACAAAAAAAGCGAAATCACGGATTAAGACTTGGTTTTGATTATAGCTTAAATGAAAATAATATAATATCATTCAGCGCTTTTTTAATAAATCATAATAAAGAAATTTCAAAGGATAGAAACTATTATGATTATACTAGAAGTATGGTTTTTGATGATTATCACGAAAAGAATATTAACAATCCAAATGTTCAAAACAATTTAGATTTAAATTTAAATTATAAATTACTATTTGACAAAAATGGTCATAATTTAACATTTAGTTCTCAATATTCACCTTCTCAAAAAGAAAATACATTTTCTTATATCCACAAATACTTTAAAGTAAATAATGGTTTAATAATAAAAAATGAAACTCCTGATTATTTGCAAAAATCTTTAACCACTAATGATGGTTTTAATTTAACATTGCAGGCTGATTATAATCTTCCACTTTCTAAAAGTGCAAAACTCGAAATGGGTTATAAGAATTTCACTAAAAAGAATGAAATGCAATTCGAATTTGATAATCAGATAAACAATCTTTGGATTTATGACTCAACAAGAAGCAATAATTTCAATTACAATGAAAATACAAATGCAGCTTATGCAATATTTATTGACAATTTCTTTAGATTTTCTTATCATATTGGATTGCGTGCAGAATATACAACATTAAGTTCTAATCAAATTACTACAAATCAAACTAAAGATACTAATTATTTATATTTATTTCCATCGATTCAATTAAAATATGATTTAACACCATTTAGCAATCTTAGACTTTCTGCTTCAAGAAGAATAAATCGTCCAAAAATGAAGCAATTAAATCCATTTGTTAATTATTCAGATCCTCAAGAACTTACATCAGGAAACCCCAATCTAATTCCTGAGCTTACTAATCAAGGCGAATTGGGATATTTCCAAATTTTTAACAACACAACATTTTTAGCTAATTTATTTTATAAAAATTCGCAAAATTCAATAGCAACTCTGGCAATGCTTAATGATACGAATGCTGTAATTTCTTCACCTCAAAATTATTCTCATTTGACCAATACTGGATTAGAAATCATTATTTCTCAGGATTTTTTCAAATGGTTAAGAGCAGATGCTAATTTCAGTTATTATAATTCAGATATTGTTGGTAATTTCAACAACCAAGATTTATCATTTAATAAAAATTGCTGGAATTCTAAAATGAGTATTTATTTAAATTATGGAAAATCATTGACATTCCAGATTTCAATGATTTATCATTCAAAAGAATATTCTTTGCAAACTATAAATGATGAATATTTTACGACTGATTTTGGATTAAAATATAATATCATAAAGAACAAATTAAGTTTGAATCTCAAAATAAATGATGCCTTTAAAACGATGAAAAGCGGCTATTATACTGTTGGTCCAAATTTTACAATTGACAATTTGAGATATAAAGATAGCCGTTACATAATGCTTGGTATAAATTATACCTTTAATGAATTATCTACTGAAGCTAAAAACAAACTTGATAATGAAGACGATGAAGAAAATTATGACAGTAATTATATTGATGAATAAAATTAATAATTTTATTCTTTAATTTTGAAAATACTTGTACTTAAGCAAGTTAAAATATATGGAGAATTTTAAATGAAAAAGTTATTCTTTTTAATGGTAATTTTTGCAGGTTTTGTAAGTATTAATCAATTAAACTCTGCTTCTACTTTTTTTGATGTTGATAAAATTCAAAAAATTGAAATTTATTTCTCACAACCGAATTGGGATTATCAATTAGATACCGCAAAAGTTGGCGGATTTGAAACAACGATTATGGCTGATTGGATTAAAATCAATGGGATCAAATTTGATAGTGTTGGTGTTAGGTATAAAGGGAATTCTTCTTTCGATTCTACTTATAAAAAAAATCCTTTTAATATCGCATTAGATCAATATAAAAGTCAAAGCCACGAAGGTTATAAAACAATTAAATTGGCAAATATTTTTAGCGATCCATCAATGATTAGAGAAATCCTATCTTATCATATTGCGTTTACATATATGGACTCTCCAAAGGCAAATTTTGCTCAAGTTTATATTAATGGTGAATTAATTGGGCTTTATAGCAATACCGAAACAATCAATAAAACATATTGCACTGAGAGATATTTTACCAACAATAATACGTTTATTAGCTGTACACCAATGGTAACACCAGGTCCTACAGTAAAGAGTAATTTCAAATACATCAATGGAGACAGCACGTCATATTATAATTATTATGAATTAAAATCGAAGTTTGGTTGGAAAGATTTAATGAATCTTTGTGATACTGTAACAAATTATCCAGACGCAATAGATAAAATTTTTGATATTGATAGAGTTCTTTGGATGTTAGCTTTCGACAATGTAATGGTTAATCTTGATAGTTATATTGGGGCTTTTGCTCAAAATCATTATATTTATAGAGATAAATCAGGATTATATAATATGTCTTTATGGGATTTAAATATGTCTTTGGGTGGTTTCCCTTATATCGGAAGCTCAAATACAAGTATGGGACAAATGTCAATTACAGAATTAGAAAATTTGTCACTGACAATCCACTCTAAAGATAAATACTGGCCTTTATTAAATGCTGTAAATGGTAATGCTTCCTTCAAAAAAAGATATATTGCTCACGCAAAAACAATAGTAAATGAATTTTTCTCAAATGACGAATATATAAATTATTCAAAATATTTACAAAAATTAATTGATACTGCTGTAATCAGTGATAAAAATAAATTCTATTCTTATCAAGATTTTCAAAATGGGCTTACAAGTGATGTTAAAATTGGCAGTTATACTGTTCCAGGTATTCAAAACCTGATGTCAAAAAGAACTATATTTCTCAATTCTTCAAATGAATTTAATGCATCCGAGCCATCAATCGAAAGTATCAAGGTTGCATCATCCTCCCCATCGATAAATTCTTCAAATGTTATCACTGCTAAAGTTAATAATACCATTACTTCATCAGTATATTTGGGAATCAGATTTTCAAAGAAAGATAAATTCAAAAAATATCAAATGTTTGACGATGGCATTCATAACGATGGATTAGCTAACGATAATATTTACGGAATAAGCTTCAAAATGGATTCAGTTGATGCTCAATATTATATTTATGCAGAAAATGACAATGCTGGCAAGTTTGCACCAGCAAGAGCCGAACACGAATTTTATTTAATAAGCACTTCAATTACTGGTGTTGATGAAGAATCTTCAAATATCGATATATCGATTTATCCTAATCCAGCTAATGATTTTATAGAAATAACAATATCACAGCTAAAAGAAGAGAAGGAAGAAAATTATAATATTTATAATGCACTTGGTGAAATGATATTAACTCATTTAACTTCATCTCAAGAAGGTAAGTTAAGAATTGATGTTTCAAATTTATCTGCTGGTGTATATTATATGAAAATGGGCAATAGATTTGAGAAGTTTGTTAAAATTTAATTTTAAAAAATATAATATTTTTCACAATCAATAGTCTGACCTAATAATAAATTTAGGAAAATGTAATAATTTCCTATGTAATTTTTTAATCATTTTTTGTCCTTAATTTTAGGAGAAAAATGAGGAG
>CAIWET010000638.1 GCA_903911805.1 uncultured Ignavibacteria bacterium
AAAAAGTACTTAAAAATTTAAATTAATATGTTAAACTATAAAATGAAATATCAAGTAAAAATTAAAACCCTAGTATTACTACTATTTACAATATTATTAATGACTTCTCAAAACCAACTTAGTTCAAATGCAAATACATTTTCATTAACAGCCGTCGCAAATGGCCTAAGAAATTCCGATGGAGTTGTTGTATTTGCTTTATACAATAGAAGTGACGCTTTTCCTGATGAAAATTTTCAAAAATATTTCAAAATATTAACAGGAAAAATTGTAAATAATACATCAACTGTAAAATTTTCAAACCTTTTACCTGGGAAATATGCTGTTAACATTCTACACGACGAGGATAAAGATGGTAAAATCAAAAAGGGATTTTTACTCCCCAAAGAAGGTATTGGATTTTCAAACTATGAATCAATTAACTTAATGAATCGACCAAATTTCAGCAAAGCATCCTTCGATTTATTCTCTGACCAGACAATGAAAATTAAAATAATTTATATGTAAAATATGGAACTTAAAAAACTAAAAATGAAAAAATTAAATGTCGAATCTGTAAAATACACAAGTAAGCACTATAATAATGAGATATTATCAGGATTGCAAAATTTCTTTGATGCTCATAATTTCATTATAAAAAATAATTTTTTGAAATATTTACTAATTTCAGGAACAATATTTTTGGCATTTTTTTCAATCAGCTTAAAAGCCCTTATGTATGGAATAGATGCAATAGAGCCAATTTCTACAAAATGGTTGATAGAAAATTTGATGCCTTATATAAATCTAAGCATTGATAATATAAACACTGGTATTCACGCCTCATTTTGGTTACTAAAGACAACAATTAACGGGAATCAGGATAAAATTTTTACAATGATTTTCTTAATAATTGGTTCATTTTATTTTTCTTTCATCACAGGAAAAATAAATGACATAATTTTTGGAAAACAACAAAATCAGAGCAAATGGACAACAGAAATTACTAGAGGATTCAAATTATCATCAATTAATTCATTAAAGCAATTAATGTTATTTTTAATAATAACATTGTTTTCTTTTATTCCAATTCTTGGTATGATTGCACCATTACTTTCGTTTGTAATTCAAGCTTACTATAATGGTATTTTAATGGCTGATTATGCTTTAGAAAAACAAGGACTTTCAGTCAAATCGAGTAAAGAGTTTTATAAAAAAAATAAACCAGCACTATTTGCAATAGGGCTAGGATTTATGTTTCTACTTTTAATTCCAGTTATCGGTTGGTTTATGGCACCAACTTATGCATTAATTGCTTCAGAAATTTATTTATATAATAAGGGAAAATAAAGTAACATATTAAGACTTTTATTACAAAATGAAGGAAAAGATTTATTAGTTTTTTTCAGTGTTATTTTTTTTTAGAATTTTAGTTTAATCATTCAAAAATTTATAATACTTCACTAAGATAATCTTCTGGGTTTCTATACCATTTGAAGATTAAGCACTACGGAGTAAGGGTCTATCTAAAATTTATTATATTTTCAAATTTACTTATAAATTATTAACTGTTTAAGCTTCAAAATAGTTGGAGTTTGCAAACTTACAAAATACAATCCATTACTTAAATAAGTTGATTCAACGTTCAATTTTATATTACCTGTTTGGTTTAAAAAATTCTGCTGAAAAACAATTTCTCCAGTGCTGTTATAAATCTTTAACGATGTATTCCCATTTTCTATTAAATTTAAATCAATTGATACATTGGCATCACTTGGGTTTGGTGAAATGCTCAATAAAACTGGTTGTCCATCAGGATTAATTAATCGTTTGCCGCCTTCATTACAAATGCCGAGTAACGTGAATAAACCATTTATTATTACTATTTCTGAATTACCTCCTGTTAATTCGACATTTGATATATTCAAACTGCATTGTTCCGAATTTCCTAATCCTACAGAAAACAGTAATTGTTTCAATGGCAATGTTGATAAATAATCAGCTTCAATATCTTTAAAACTAATTTTTGCGGTTTTATTCGAAAAATTATTTACTTTAAAATCGGTAGTAGATAACAAACTTGCATTAAAATCTAAATCAAAACTAATCTTTGTAATATTGTTTTTTTTGAGATATTCTTTATTAACTAGATTAATTTCAATTTGTATTTGGTCCCCTGGATACCCCTGATAATTCCCAACAACAATTATTGGGTTATTAATATCATTTAAATTATAATACATTTGATCTGAAACTTCAGATTTGCATCCGTTTGAATCAATAATTCTAACAGTATATATTCCTGATTTTAAAGGAAATATTTTTTGTTCAGTAGCTCCTATTATTATTTCATCATCAAGATACCATTGGTTTCCAAAGCTAAAATTGGATTTTAAGAATAATCCTTCTCTTGTAATTTTTGGCTTTAAAGATTCAATTACAATGTATAAAATTGTATCTCTAGCATAACATCCATTCGCACTTTTGATATTAACAACGTATTGCCTGGTTGAATCATTACTTATGGTAATTGAAGGTGATTTTGGGTCAGATATTCCAATTGATGGATCCCAATTTAATTCGTATGGAGCAATTCCATCTTTAATTTGCACTTTAACTTGTTTAGGTGTCCATTTTTGACATACTAATACATCAGGTCCAGCATTAACAAAAGCATTCGAAATAATTTCAATGTTTATTGAATCAGAATAAACACAATTATCCCCATAAGTAACTTGTACCCAGTATAATCCTGTTATATCAACTGTATGAAATGATTTAGTACTGCCATCATGCCACAAATAACTTAAACCACCATTGAAGTTATATGTATTTAAAACGTCACCTTTACAAAGAATTGTATCAGCTCCAAAACCATAAACGTAACCCGGAGCATTAGAGAAAATCCATCCTTCATTATTACTTCCAATGGCATTCGTATAAGTTCCTGCATAAAATTTAGCACCACCAGTTGCTTTAATATCAGTCAAACTCAAAAAATCACAACTTACTTCACCAGATTCTCTAGAAATTATACTTTGTGTTCCAGAATTAGAAGATTTAATGTAAATTGGGAAACAAGTATTTCCTCTTGCATTAAATGATTTATTAATTGTATATATTTTTTTTGCATCAAGGGTATATATTTTCCCTGGTGAAAAGATTAGAGTGTCAAAATTACAATCTCCATATAAAATTGAATTAGAACTAAAATTAACTTTATTATATTTGCCATTAAACAAGCGTGATGTTCCTAATACATTTGCAAAATAAACATTATTAAAAGAGTTATT
>CAIWET010000639.1 GCA_903911805.1 uncultured Ignavibacteria bacterium
AGTTATTCTAATTCTGAAATTATTATTAAATTAGAAAATAATAATATACAAATTATTGATTTTGGAGTTGGAATAGCAAATATTAAAGATGGCGATAAAATTAAGTCATCTCCTGGAACTGCTGGAGAAAAGGGCACAGGATTAGGAATTGAAATATCTAAAGAAATTTTGAAATTGCATAATTCTAGTTTGAAATTCAAAAATAATGAACCAAAGGGGACAATTGTCGAAATCGAAGGATTGATTGAAAATGACGAATATTAAAAGTAAAATAAGAGTAGTTATAATTGATGACGAAGAAGTATGTTCGAATTCGTTGACTTTGCTATTGAAAAATGAGTTCCCTGAAATTGTTCTTCTCGGAATTGGGAAATCGGTTCAAGAGGGAATTAGCTTGATAAATCATTTAATGCCAGATTTGGTGTTTTTAGATATTGCTTTGCCCGATGGCAATGGATTTGACATTCTCGAGCAAACCAGTTTTAAGAATTTTGAAGTGATTTTTACAACTTCTTTTAATGATTTCGCAATTCAGGCATTTGAGTTTTCGGCATTGCATTATTTGTTGAAACCAATAACTTTACAGAAAGTTAAATCAGCTATTCAAAGATATAATAATTTTAAGACATTTGATGGTATTGACTATAAATTAAATACTCTTAAAGATATTTTAAATAATAAAAATGACAATATAGTGCTATCTACTTTGCAAGGATTTTCGTTATTCAATATATCGGATATTATTAGATGCGAAGCTGATACACAATATACGAATGTTTTTTTTAATGATGGAAATGTTTTAGTGATTTCAAAAAATTTAAACATTTTTGAAAGTATTCTCAAGAGCCATTCATTTTTAAGAATCCATAAAAGTCATTTAGTAAATATGAAATATTTTAAGAAATATGTAAAAATTAAACCGAGTTATATGGTTCTAAAAGACAATTCAGAGATACCAATATCAGACAGATCTAAGCCTTTACTCCTAGATTTTATATCTGGTTTTGCAGATAAGATTTAGAAGTATTTAATTACAATTTAGAGAAAATACTGAAAATTCAAATTGATTGATTTAAAAATAAGTTTTTACTGATTATAAAGAGTACCTTAATGAAAAAAAATGTTATTTATATTATTCTTCTGACCCTTCTTTCAAATGTTTCTTTTGGAAAAACCGAAAGCATAGATGTGGCAATATATTCAGATGATGGCACTTGGGCTGATGGCATTATTGCATTAGAAAAGTTCATAGAATGGAAGGGATTAACTCATCAGAGAATATTATCGGATGATATAAATAACGGTATTTTGTCAAATGGTTATAAAATAGTAATCTTTCCAGGTGGTTATGCAAATGATTATAAAGTAGATTTGCTAGCAAAAGGTGAAAAGAATATAAAGGCTTTCGTAAATGCAGGTGGGGGATATTTGGGCATCTGTGCTGGTGCATTTCTTGCCACTTCAACAGTTATTTGGGAAGGAAGTTCATATTATTATCCACTTGATCTATTTCAAGGAACTGCAACAGGTTCTATAAATGAAATTAAACCTTGGGCTGGCTACGCAATGACTTCAATATCTCTTAACAAATATAATCCAATTAATAAATTTCAAAAAGAAAAACTAAACGTTTTGTATTATGGTGGACCTTATTTTGAACCATCTATTAATCAAACAATTGATACAATTGCTACTTGGGACGACTATAATAACAAGTTGGCAATTATCGGTTTTAAATATGGTGCAGGTAACGTAATCCTTTCCGGACCACATCCTGAGATAGAGGAAAGTGACATTAGAGACGGGAATGATTTTGGTAATGAATTGATTGATGAATGCTCAGAATGGGGCTGGCTTTGGAGTGCATTCGATAAGCTTCTTAATCAGGAGATTACTGATTCATTAATAAAGACAAGGATTGATTATTCTATTAATGAAAGTATAGATTATTCAATTTATCTTGATAAAAATTCTGAAACTCTTTATTCAAAAAATGATTTACAATTTAATTTTCAAATTTTCAATATAGAAGGTGACTTATTGCTTGACACTGACTTTTATAAAGAGTTAAATATTAGTAAATTTGCTTCTGGACTATATATTTGTAGATCAAAGTATGCTACTAAATCTTATGCACAGAATATTATTTTAATTAAATAAGAATTGGAATTATTTATTAGTTCAACAAATCTTGTAAATAGTTGTCATAACTCAATTTAGAGATACAAATATCAGACAGATCTAAGAATTTACTCTTAGATTTTATTTCTGGTTTTGCTGATAAATAATAATAAGAACTCATAAAATAGAATATATTATGAGATTTTAAAAAATGATTTTTACTAAAGTATTGAGAATATCATCCTTAAAGATTTTGGAGGATTATACCTCTGAAATAAACGAAATTTAAGGAAAACAGCTAATCGTTTGATTTTAGAGCAATTAAAATTGACTGAGCCCAAATATTAACTTTGGAATATTTCTTAACTAAAATTCCATCTTTTGCTCTAAAAAGGAGTTTTGGATCTGCGTATTCTTCTGAATTATCATAAGCATAAAATCTATCAACAAATGGTGCTAAAATTGAACAATTAGCAATAGATTTAGAAAATCTACTTATTATTTTAGGAATCGGAACATCATGTCCGCCTTTTATTACTCTTTGAGTTACACGTGAAGCATTAATTGATGGATGATCAGTCCCAACAAAAAATAATCTAATAAAATATCCAGATTCTTTAGCTCTTCTTATATAATCTATCTTATCAGGTGCAGATAATACAGTTTCAAATAAAATACTCTTCATATTTAAAAGGGATTCTTCCCTTAATTCTGAAGCTTTATTCGCAGCTTTGATAATCGCTTCAGGAGAATTCCAATCACCAAAATCATCTCGAGCAATATTGTCAGGATTGATATAAAGGCAATCTTTAATCCAATGGTGCTGCAAAATTTTACTTGTCACTGAAGTTTTGCCAGATCCATTAGGACCAGCAATGATTAAAAGATTTGGTTTTTCAGTAATCATTACAAATTTTGTGTAATTAATTTATGGAAAATTTTAGTATCATTAACAGTTTTCTGTAAATTATCCCAGAAAATTATATTTGCTTTTTCTGCAGATTCTTTTGCCTCAATTGCTACTTCCTTCATTATTTGCCCTAACTGTTCGTCAGTGGGCTCAAAATCTGAAGAAAAACTATATTTCATATCCATTATTTTTCCTTTTTAACTCTATTTATATGTTTGACGATTTAAATTTGTATATCGTTATTTAATGATGAAAAAAAATTAACTTCATTGAAGTAATTTTTAATTAACAACTTTATTTCTTTATAATTCTTACTTTTCTTATTTGTTCCATCTTTTAAATATAATTTTCTATTAATTTCTATCATAATTGATTGAACATTCTTATTTTGTCCATAATATTCTATTGGAACAATTATACCTGAATAAGGATTGTTCAAAGCAACTGTTAAGTTGAAATATTTAAAGAACTCATAAGTCAAATCAATCAACTTTTTGGGAGTATGAAAATCATCAGATCCGATGCAAATATCTGGTCTATTGTCATTCTGATTCAAATCTCGAAGAAATGGAATATCCGAAAAGGAATGGCAATCAATTATCAAAGCACAAGCAAATTCATCTAATTGATTTTCTACGGAATAAAATAATTTTTTATGATGTATCCTATAATAATCTTGTAAAATTCTATTTCTTAGATTATCAGAGATTACTCTCATTATTTTGCCATCTTCAGTTTTTGTATATATTGCACCCATTCCAAATTGAGCCATAATCTCTTGCTCATCGTTCTCAAATCGTTCAACATCACAGAAGATTCTTGAAAAATCTGCAACTACTTTTATAGAATTTTCAGAATCAAATAAATCATCTGTATACCAATCGGTTAGCTTAAGAATTTCTGAATTAATTAGCTCATCACCAATAATAAAACCGTCTTTGAATGGGATATTTGTAGATGAGTGCGGGATATGTAAAATTAATTTATTCATTATTCTTCATTTCATCATAAAAATCTGGCCAAAAAAGTTTTTCATAATAGTCTTTGATTTCTATTATTATTGGATCAACTTCAATTCCATTCTCATCAATATCAAAAGCAAGATTAGCATATTCCTGCCAAAAAGTGCTTTCATTATCATCATCTTCTAAATCTAAAATCAATTTTGGGAAATCCCACTTTTCTGCTTTAATATTATATTTTGCGCAAAAATGAAGTATGTCGTATGCAATATCTGCTTCGATAACTTCTCCGAACCATTCTTCAGCTTCTTGATGTGCCTTTTGCTGTGACTTAATGAAGTCTTTTAATTTATTTAAATCGTTTTGAATCATTTTAATAGTTTATAGTTTATTATTTATTTTAGTTCTTAGCAATATTATTTCTATTTAGACGATTTTATATTAGTGTTTAATATAGGTATTATTTATGAATGTTTTAGTTGCAAATTTAATGGTTGATAATTATTTCAAATTTTTAAATAATTTGGATATAAATTCTAAAGAAGCTTTAATTGCTAAACTTACAAATTCATTGGATTCAAAAACTAAGACAAAAGCATTGGATTTTTCTTCTTGCTTTGGTGAATGGGAAGATTCAAGAACTGCCGAAGAAATAGTTTTTGATTTAAGGAAAGACAGAGTAAATCAATTAGAATGTGAAGAATTCTAATGAAATACTTGCTTGATACCAATATATGCATTTACTTTTTCAAAGGACAGTTTGGTTTAATTGAAAAATTTATTGCTATTGGTTTTGAAAATTTCGCAATTTCTGAGATCACTTTAGCAGAATTAATTTACGGTGCAGAAAAAAGTCAAAATCCAATAAAGAATCTTCAAATAATTGAAAAATTTTCTGATAATATTTTAATATTACCAATTTTCGATTCAATAAAAATATATGGTAAAGAAAAAGCTCGTTTGAAAACAAAAGGTACAATCATAAGTGATTTGGACATATTTATTGGAGCCACTTCAATAAGCAATAATTTGATCTTAGTTACCAGAAATGTTAAAGAATTCGATAGAATGGAAAATATTCAATTAGAAAATTGGATTGATTAACAAATTTATTCATTTTTCCACCCAATTCAACCAAATTAGCTGATTAATAAATTCTACTCCATTAATTCTGCAAATATCCATAGTATGACCAGTTCCACCTTTATTTGGATTGTCTAAATCTTCATAAAAAATCGCAAAGTTAGCTGGTTTAATATCAGAAGTACCAAGCACCTTTATAGTATCACGAATTATATATGCAGCTTTTAATGTTATTCGATTCTTTTCACCTTCAACAAATTTATCAATCAATTTTTCAGTTTTATTATTTCTTTTGGATTGATAAATTACCTCGGGCTCTTTTGCCAAATTTATTTCATCTAGTGAATATGTTATATAATCATATTCCTTATTCTTTCTATGTCCAGAATATGGAGTAATAACTTCAAATCTTGAGCTATCAACTGATGTAACTCCTTGTGCAAAATATGAATCTGCACCATCAGCATTACCACTCCTAAATGTAATATATTTGGATTTCTCAGCTAATAAAGAACCAAGCTTGATTAACTTTGCTTTATCACTATCAATTACTATTCTTTTGCCTTCCAAAAGGACAATTGAACCCTCGAAATCGTATTTATTTATAAATTCTTCTAATTCCATAAATTCCTTTTTTAGAGTTTTAAAAAATATAAAGAGGGGAGAGGCATTGTTGGAAATGCCCCATCTCTTACAAAAACATTACCATCTAGAACAATCGTCTCCTTTAGCGGTCATAGCAACTATCGGATCAATATCTTTTTTGAGCTTGTTCTTAATCTTCATTGGCAATGCACGATTATTCGCAAGGTCATTTCTGATAGCTGGATCTTGATGATCAATAAAAAAAGACAAAATAAAATCAGATGAGCAATTTGTAAAATCTTCAAAATTTGAAGCAATGATTGAATCTAAATCTTTATTCTTTAAAGATATAATTCTTTCAATTTGCTCATCATTGATTAATTTACGATTATCACGATCTCTTATTATTTGCTCAATAACATCTGGATAATCATCATTGAGTAAGCTAAAGATAATATTTTCTGGTAAACCGTCTTTTCTGGCAACAGATTCTCTGATATCAGAACAACTAGAGCGAGCGCAAAGGTTATAAAAACCTTCAAATTCTTGTGAATACTCTCTTGGTAAATCGCTAATAATTCTGCTAAGAACTTCATAGCCTACAAAGATTTCAAGATCTTCGTTTAAAGTAATTTTTGTGCTAATTTGCACTTTTTTCAATAAATCAGCATTTTGGCTTTTCATAGGAACTCCTATTGTTTTTTGTTTTTAATTATGTTTGAATTACAAATACAAAATTAAGGTTTAATGCGACGTAATGTGTCATGTCAAAATATATTTACAA
>CAIWET010000640.1 GCA_903911805.1 uncultured Ignavibacteria bacterium
ATAAAAACAGGTTACTTTGTGCATAGAGCAAACGTTTTCTCATAAAAATTGGTGATTTAGCTTATAATAAAATGAGAATGTGGCAAGGTTCAGTTGGTTATAGTGAATATCAAGGTATTTCAAGCCCTGCCTATGTAATATTGAAACCAAAAATGCTAATTAATCCAAAATTCTATCATTATATGTTTCGTAGTGGATTTTATACAAATTTTAGTAGAAGATTTTCTTATGGTATAGTTGATGATCAATTAAGTTTAAGATACTCTGACTTTAAACGAATGTATAGCATTGTCCCTCCTTTAGAAACACAAAATAAAATAGTTGAATATCTTGATAAAAAGAATGCTGAAATTGATAAGTTCATTAAAAATAAAGAGAGATTGATTGAGCTATTTATCGAAGAATTTGAAGTATTTATTGAGAACAAGATTTCAATTATAAAATCTGGTTGGCAATATAAAAAAATAAAATATTTTTCTAAAGTTTTTAGAGGCAAATTTACTCATAGACCTAGAAATGATGAAAGTCTTTATGATGGCGAGTATCCATTTATTCAGACAGGTGATGTTGCAAGAGCAAATAAATATATTAACGAATATAACCAAACATTAAACAAAAAGGGATTTAAAGTAACCAATCAATTTCCTTCAGGTACAATCGTAATGACAATTGCCGCAAATATTGGTGATGTTGCTATGCTGGGTTTTAAGGCTTGTTTTCCAGATAGTATTATTGGTTTTTATCCCAAAAAAGAAGTAATGAATGATTTCCTTTATTATGCACTCAAAATTAAACGAAATGATTTTCTTCAAACAGCAGTAATCAATACTCAAATGAATTTAAATGTTGATAGAGTTAGTAGTATTTTTATTAATATACCATCAAGATCAGAACAAGAAAGAATTGTAAATGAAATTGAAGTACATGAATCATTTATAAACAAAGCTATTTCCAAAGCTAAAAAAGAAATTTCATCAATAAAAGAATATAGAGAAGCACTAATAACAGATTTGGTAACCGGCAGAAGAAAAGAACCAGAATAGAAAGAACTAAATATGCAATTTACAGATACATCAGAAAAAGGTTTTCAAAAATTCATCACCAATTATTTGGTTAATGAGCACAATTATATTGAAACCAAAACTGAAGGTATTTTAAACGAGATTGTGAGCAAATAATGCCATTAATATTTAATGAACTTAAAAATACTAATGAAATTTGGTTGCCACAAATACCTCTGGATTGGGATTTTATCAAAGTTAGACATTTATTTAAAGAAAGCACTTTAAAAGGTTATCCAAATGAAACACTCTTAGTAGCATCTCAAGAACATGGAGTAGTTTCTAAAGAAAATTATGGTAAAAGAACTGTTGAAGCTACAAAAGATTTACAAAATCTAAAATTAGTTGAAATTGATGACTTTGTAATAAGTTTAAGAAGTTTTCAAGGTGGCATTGAAATATCACATGAGCGTGGTATAATTAGTCCAGCTTATACAGTATTAAAAAGTAAAATTAATATTAATAAAGAATATTTTAAATTTTTATTCAAGTCTAAACCTTTTATTTCATTAATGAATTTATGTGTCAAGGGTATTAGAGAAGGACAAAATATTGACTATACTACTTTTAAAAATGAATCTTTGCCATTACCCCCGTTACAAGAGCAAATAAAAATTTCAACTTATCTGAATAAAAAGATTCCAGAAATTGATAAGTTTATCAAGAATAAAGAGAGATTAATTGAGCTTTACAGAGAAAAGATTAATTTAATAGTTAATTTGGATTCTAATTGGATTTTTGAAAAAGCTAAATGGATTTTCAATGAAATAAATATTAAAGATCAAATTAATGAAGAATTGCTAGCAGTAACCCAAGATCGAGGTGTCATACCAAAATATTTATGTAATGAAAATTTCGTTTCTCCAACAAATAATTCTGGACTTAAACTTGTTGATATTGGAGATTTTGTAATAAGTTTAAGATCATTTCAAGGCGGTATAGAGTATTCTAATTTTAAAGGTATAGTTAGTGCAGCATATAATATTATCCGTTTAAACAACTTTTACAAGAATTTTTATTATTCTGATTTTTTTAAGTATTATTTTAAATCTCCTAAATTAATATCTTTGCTTAATACTGTTATTAGCGGGATAAGAGACGGTCAACATATAAATTGGAGTGATTTTAAAAATTTATTTTTACC
>CAIWET010000641.1 GCA_903911805.1 uncultured Ignavibacteria bacterium
ATAATAATATCTTGAATAGAAAAAAAATATTATCAATTAATCCAATTTATATAAATCGAATTGAGACATATCGTTTTTATGCATAAAGTGCATTAATGATACTTTTAAGACTCCCAAACCATATTTTGTACTTCTTTGGAAATTAATTGAAGAAGCGTCATCGAAATATTTGGTTGGGCAAGTAATTTCTGCGATTTCAAATCCTGCCATAAAAATTTGCGAAAGCATTTGATTGTCAAAAATGAAATCATCAGAATTCTTCATAAATGGAATTCCTTGGAGTACTTCCTTAGAAAATGCGCGATAGCCAGTATGATATTCAGATAGCTTTTGCCCAATAAAAATATTCTGGAATAAAGTTAAAAAACGATTAGCAATATATTTATATTTCGGCATTCCACCCTTAATTGCTCCCATTCCTAAAATTCTGGAGCCAAGCACAACAGGATATACATTATTAGCGATTAAATAAGCCATAGACTGAATTAATTTTGGAGTATATTGATAATCAGGATGGAGCATAATTACGATGTCAGCCCCCAATTCAAGCGCTTTATTATAGCATGACTTTTGATTGCCGCCATAACCCTTGTTTTTTTCGTGAACTATTACGTGTTTTATTCCTAATTTCCTACCAAATTCACTTGTATTATCTTTAGAAGCATCATCAACTAAAACAACTTCATCAACAATATCAAAAGGAATTTCATTATAAGTTTGCTCTAAAGTTTTTTCTGCATTATAAGCAGGGAGTACAATCACCAATTTTTTATTTAATATCATTTCTAACCAATTTTAATATAAATTTCCAAAAAGAAAAATTCACAGTTCCTATTGACGATTTCAGCCGAAAAATAGTAAATAAAGTTAAAAACACTTAATTAATATTGAATAAAGTATGAATATTTCTTTATTATGCACTCAATAATACTATTTAACGTCATTAAATAATATTATTAAATAATAAAGTATTGCTATGAAAAATACAGTTACTTTTACAAGTGCAATTTCACCGGAAATGATTACAATTTTGAATGAATATTCAAAAAAACTTAATATTCCTAAAAGTCAGTTCATAAGTTTAGCAATAAAAAATTATATAACTGAGTTGAAGAAACAAGAATATATTCAATCGTTTAAAAAAGTAAAGAATGATTCAGAAATAATTTCTTTAACAAATGATGGCATTGATGATTTTTTGGAGTTGATTAGCAAATGAAGCAAAAAGATATCTATTTAGCTAATTTAAATCCAACTCTTGGCTCTGAACAAAAAGGAATTAGACCAGTTGTTATTCTTAGTGGTAATGCAATGAACGATAATTTGGAAGTTTATATTGTTTGTCCCTTAAGTTCTGCTATTAAAGGTTATTCAGGATGCTTATTTATTAAAAAAGATGAAATAAATCATCTTGAAAATGATTCAGAAATAATTAGTTTTCAAATTAGAACTATTAGCAAGGAGCGATTAATCAATAAGATCGGCGAGATTACTGACAATCAACTGCAAGAATTAAAGAAGAATTTGTTTGAAGTATTGACTTATTGAATTTCCAATATTTTCTCTAACTTTTAAAATAATTAATGAAGTCATTTCTATCAAGAGGCGGCATAATATAAAAAAAAAATCCTGCTTTTTTTATGAGCAGGATTTTCGTAATTAGAAATTTACAATTAGTGATTATTTCACGTATTTCAATGCTTCTTCAGCTGCATTAATTGATGCTTTAACTGAAATGCCATCTCCAACTGCACCTTTCATCCAGATTTCTGGAATCATTTTGCCTTGTGTTAACATTCTTACCATTTCGTCAGCTAAATTTTTGCCATCTAATTTTTGTTCAATCTGGTATTCGATTAAATGTCCTAATGGATATGCACTTAAGTAAAGTGGATTTTCAATCATATGTGAATAAATCGCCAAGATTGATTGGTCCTTCACACCAAATACTGGTGCATAATATTTATTCCAAACTTCTTTTGCCATTCTGATAACTTGTTTTTTCAATTGGTCATCTGTAGCATTTTTATGTTCATAAAGCCATTTCCAAACTGATTGGTCTAATAACGCAACACCCATAATTTCATAAGCTGACCAGAAATTATCAAGTGCTTTCATATATTTAACGTTTTCATCATTATTTTTATGACCTAAAAGCATTAAATCTCTTGATTGGAAAATAAATGCCCAAGTTTCAGTAAATGCAGTATTTGGAACTCCACGCATAAACCAATTATCCATATATTGAAGTGTGATAGTTTGTTCAACATTGTGGCCCATTTCGTGAACTGCAATATTATATCCTTTGTAATTCATACCAGCTTTGCCAATACGAGTTCTTAAGTGAGCATTTTCTGATTTCATATCAGCACCCCAAGCGTGACCTGATCCGCGAGCTGGATCTACATCAATTTTTGAAGCAATAAAGTTTGATTTTTCGTTGTCAAATCCAACATTCTTTAACATTGTAGAAATATCGCTTTGGAAAGCAGCAGGATTTGGGAATTTTTTCTGAGTTTGTTCAGTTAATAGATCTTGATTCATTGAACTTCTTGCTTTGAATCCATCATACCAGATATCCCAAGGTTGGAGATCTCTACCAAGACGTGATTTAATTAAATCGCCAACTTTTTTTGCTGTACCAGAACTAACAAGTTCAGTAAATAACGCTTCAATTTTATCAATAGGAATTTCGAATTCTTCTTCGAATTTTCTATCAATATATGTTGGGTAAATTGGAGAATATGAGTCAGCTTGTCTTTGAGCATTAAAGCAGCTCAAAAGTGTTTTATATCTGTTATTTGGTTCGGCAGAAGCTCTTACTTCTTTGCCATTGTCAAATACTTTATTTGCAAATGGATCCCATTGAAATTTATCGCTATTGATAACAACTGAAGGAATAGTTTGGTCAATAATGCGGTTCATCACCTGATAAATCATTTTTTGGCGAACTAATCCGTCAGCATTTGCATACTGAGATTTGATTTCGTCTCTAAGATTCCAATGAGTTAATAATTTCATATCTTTTGGAAAATATGTAGCATTTTTTTCATCAACTAAATTACCAGCAAAAATATTATATTCGGCAATATAAGTACCAGCTTTTGTTAATGCATCTGAAATATTCTGAGAAATTTCTGCAGGAACTCTAGAAGTGAAAATATCACCAACGCGAGCAAAAGCCCATTCTTTGCGGCTCCATTTTTCGCCTAATTCAGTTTTTTCTTTTAAAGAATAATGAGGGAAATTAAGCAAAACATTGAATGCAATTTTATTATTGAAGAAATCTTCAACAAGGTGTGCAAATGGGGAATAAGCGCCAAATTGCTCATCAATAGCAATAATTGGGTCACCATCTAAATGCAAAGCACGATTGAGATCTAAAGTGATTTTGTTATAATGGCCATAAAGAACTTCAAAATTTGATTGAAGTTTTTTGAAAAGTAAGTCTAAATCTTCATTTTTAGCGACAAAATTATCTTCGCAATATTTTTCAAAATCAGAAGAAGAGCCATCTTTTTCAGTCCAAAACATTGCAACTTGACTAACGCCTTTTTCGATTCTAACTTTTGATTGGTCGCCATATTTTTTGATTAATTTAGCAGTTACTTTTTCAACCGAAGATTTGCTGATTGAGCTCATTTCTTTCGCTTCGTCCTTACTTGAACAACTGTTAAATAACAATGCCAGAGCTATTACTGGCAATAAAATTAAATACTTCATAAAAGTCTCCATATTAATAGTAATTTTCATCTATTTCATTCAAATTTTCAAAATTTCTCATTTAACTTTTTAATCAAAAAAAACAATCAAATTAAATTGAACTATTTTTTAATAATTGCAAAAAACCAACATACAAATTAAGAATATTTATTGCATTTGGGAAATATTATTTTTAATTATCGATAATTGATACAGACTACTTTATTAAGGAACTTAAATTTATCATCTGGTAGGTCAAACACTCCCACTAAATGAAACATATACAAACTTGTCTGTTCAAGATGCCCCACCCTAAACCCCTCCCCTTGAAGGGAGGGGCTTAAAGAAGTGATTATTTTATCTTTGTAGAGACGCACTGCTGTGCGTCTTTCGTTTTCTGCCGTCATTCTCAAGCGAAGCGAAGAATATGGTTAAAATTTATAATATTTTTAGAGACAAGAACCCCACCCTAACCCTCCCCATTGGGGAGGGAACAGGAAAAGTCCTCCCCACCGGGGAGGATTTAGGTGGGGTTTTTAAGATTGATATTTCCAATCTCCTAGCTGGAGTTTATTTTATTAAAATTGGTGATAAATTTGAGAAGTTTATAAAATTGTAGCTCATTCATCCCTGAATGAGCAAATTGCAAATGATGGGGTCCACCTTTGAGGTGGGCTCCATCTTGTTCGAAGAGAAAATCCCACCCCGTCAAACCTTCCAGGTTTGCCACCCCTCCTTGCCAAGGAGGGG
>CAIWET010000642.1 GCA_903911805.1 uncultured Ignavibacteria bacterium
ATAATAATATATATACCTATGAAAACAATTTTAATAGTAGAAGATTCACCGTCAATAAGAAAATTTATAACCTTAGCATTAAAACTCGAAGGATATAATATCATTACCGCAGGTGACGGTATGGAAGCGATTGAAAAACTACCTTTACAAGAGGTAAATTTAATTATAACTGATTTAAATATGCCTAATATAGATGGCTATAAATTAATTCAGCACATTAGAAATGATTCGGAATATAAAGAAATTCCGATTATTATCTTATCTTCATTATCAAAAGATGAAGATATTCAAAAGGGCTTGTCGTTAGGAGCTAATTCTTATTTGATTAAACCATTTAATACAAAAAGAATACAATACGAAGTAGCTAAATTAATTGATTAGTTGAATATTAAGAGGTAAATTATGAAATATTTGGTAGTAGACGATTCTCCAACTATGAGAAGAATTGTTATTAATGCTCTGAAAAGTTTTGGTATTGAAGATATTATCGAAGCTGAAGACGGAATAGATGGATTGAATAAAATGAAAGATTCAAAACCTGAATTTATCATTACTGATTGGAATATGCCTAATATGAACGGTTTGGAGTTTACCAAAGCTGTTAGAGGTAATCCTGAATATGCTTCTATACCAATATTAATGGTTACTACAAGAGGCCTTAAACAAGATATAATTGAAGCTTTACAAGCTAAGGTTAATAATTATGTTGTTAAGCCTTTTACACCTTTAGTGTTAAAAGAAAAAATTGGTGCTATACTTAAAACTTAATAATTGGGAAGATGATGAAAGATTTTGATGTTAATATTTTATTGCGAAAAGCTGAGGAACTGAAAGCTCTTTTTATTTTAGGTCAAAGAGTTATACCTTTTCTAGAAGAAATTTTCTTATTTGTTAGAGATATTAAACCATTGTTGGATGAAATTAACGTTTCTATTGAAGAAAATATTAAAAAAATGCCTAATGCTTCTAAGCAATTATCTAAAGTTACTGAAGCAACTGAACTTGCAACTACTGAAATTATGGATATTGTAGATGGATTAGTTTATAAAACTGATATTATAACTAATAATCTTAATAGACTTGAAGAAATTAATTCTTCTTCCAAAAGCAATCCTACTAAAATTATGGAATTATTGTACACGACTATTAATGGCAATGTTAGTCTAACTGATATTTTACCTGAATTGACAAACTTAATTGAACTTTCTAAATCCAATTCTAGCAATGAATTTAGTGATGTGAAATTGCATACTGCCGGTATTATTCAGAGTATAAATGAAGATTCTTCTTCAATAATGATGTCTTTACAAGTTCAAGATATTACTTCCCAACAGATCGCAGCTGTTAATCACCTTCTTGAAGCAATTCAGACTAAACTCAGTAGAATTTTAATTAGATTTCAATCGCAAGAAATTTCTGACTTAATGTCAGAAGAAAAAGAAGAAAAGAAAAATACAACTAATGTTACTAAACTTCATAGAGAAATTTCTTTTGATCCTGACGCTATTGATGCTATTACTGACAAAGCAACTCGTCAAGATAACGTCGATAATTTAGTTGCTAATCACATTGCTAAAGAAGATAATGTGTTTTCTAGTCAAGATGATATTGATGCTCTTTTTAATAATTCGGATATCACGACTTCTATTAATAAAGATGAGATAATTGAAAGTATTGAAACTAAAATTGATATTGTAAGTGATTTCGATAGTTTTTCTCAAGACGATATAGATATGCTTTTCGGTAAATAATAATTGGAGAAATAATATGATACCCTTTAGTAACGATCCCGAAATGCTTGAAATTTTAGAGAGCTTTTTTATAGAAACTGATGAGCTTTTAGAGAATTTCTCTCAAGATTTAATGATTTTAGAGTCACATCCTGATGATTTAGAACTTTTAAATAAAATTTTTAGAAGTATCCATACAATAAAAGGTACTTCTTCATTTATGGGTTTTGATAAAATTCAAAATTTAACTCATCACGCTGAAGATTTACTAAATAAATTAAGAAAAGGCGAATTAAAAGCCTCTGTTCCTATATTTGACTGCTTATTAGAAGTACATGACTGGGTAAGATTATTAGTTGATAATGTCAAAAATGGAGTTGATACCAACGTTGATTATCAAAATACAATTAATCAAATTGAGATATTACGCCATCCTGCAGCAACTACTGAAACAATTGAAGATAAATCTAATACTTCAAAAATAGTTGACGTCCCTGAAAATTCTAAAACTACTTCAAATGAACAATCTGCTTTAGAAAGTATTTTAAACAATTCTAATATTGGTAATCATTCTGGTGATTTTACTGACGAAGAACTAGAATTAATTCAAGCTGCATTTGCTGAAGTTAATAAAGATTTTAATCAAGAACATAAGCCTGAATCCATTTCTAAAAATTTATCAGAAATAAACGATATTAAACCTGTGATTGAAAATATTCAATCCGAAGCAATTTCAGCAATTAAAGAAGAAACAAAACCTATTGATAAAAAAGATCATATTCCTGGTTCAACCAAAGCTCAATCTACTGAAACAATCAGAGTAGATGTTAATAGATTAGAAGTATTAATGGATCTTTCTGGAGAATTAGTTTTAGGCAGAAATAGACTTGCCCAAATTACGGAAATAATGGATCAAGATTCTAAAAACAAAGACAAAATATCTGATTTGATTGAAACAACTGCTCAAATCGATTTTATTACTTCTGAAATTCAAGCCGCTGTAATGAGAATGAGAATGGTTGCAATTGGAAAACTTTATCAAAAGGTTCCAAGAATTGTTCGTGATTTATCCAAAGAATTCAGCAAAAAAATCAATTTAGTTCTAAAAGGTGAAGAAACAGAAATTGATAGAGGGATTATTGATGAATTGAATGATCCTCTTGTTCATATGATCAGAAATTCTTGTGATCATGGTATTGAAACACCTGAGCAAAGAATGGCTGCTGGTAAATCTCCTGAGGGTACTATTACTTTAGACGCTGAACAAGAAGGAAATAATATAGTTTTAAGAATTATTGACGATGGTAAAGGTTTAGACTCTGAAAAATTGAAAGCTAAAGGAATTGAAAGAGGTTTAATTACTGCTGAAGCCGCAAATCAGATGTCAAAAAGAGAAATATTCCAATTAATCTTTGCTCCTGGATTTAGTATGGCTGCAAAAGTTACCAATGTTTCAGGTAGAGGCGTTGGAATGGATGTTGTTAGAACTAATATCCAAAAATTAAAAGGAATTATTGATATTGATTCTGAAGTTGGCAAAGGGACAACATTTACGATTAAACTTCCACTTACATTAGCAATTATTCAAGGATTATTAGTAAAAGTAAAAAATGAAACTTATGCTATTCCATTAAGTACTGTTGTTGAAGTTGTTTCTGTAGATTTAGATAAAGTTTATTATGTAAATCAGAAAGAAGTTATTAGAATCCGTGAAGATGTTTTACCATTATTAAGATTAGATAGAAACTTAGGCGTAAAAGATGCAAATACTGGTTTAGAAAACAGATACGTAGTAGTTGTTGGTTTAGGAACAAATAGATTAGGTTTTGTTGTTGATGAGTTATTAGGTCAACAAGAAATTGTTATCAAATCTTTAGGTGATTATCTTGGTCATATTTCAGGAATTGCAGGTGCAACAATAATGGGAGATGGTCGAGTAATTATGATTATTGATGCTTCAGAAGTACTGGAAAAAGAATATGAAATGATGAGTATTCATTAAAAAAGAAAGACCGAGAAATCGGTCTTTTTTTTTAACTTTTTATCATTGTTAGCATCATCTTGAATTTAGTCAAAGCCTTTAATGAATGTGGCTTATTTGCAGGCATAATAATCATCTCACCAGCATTGAGCACATAAGGATTGCCCCCTATCGATATTTCAGCAGTTCCATCTATAATATTAACTAAAGCGTCAAACGGGGCTGTGTGTTCGCTTAAACCTTGGTTAATGTCAAATGCAAAGAATGTAACTGTTCCATTTGGTAATTTTATTAAAGTTTTACTTACAACAGCATCACTTTGATATTCTATTATTTCTTTGCTACTAAATATTTTCTCATTGAAATTTAATAAATCCATCTCTATTCCTCATAATCAGACTTTAAAATCTCATTAACG
>CAIWET010000643.1 GCA_903911805.1 uncultured Ignavibacteria bacterium
TATTTTCATAAGTTTTCATAATTAATTTTCCATATTTTATTCTTTTTCGCTGAATTTTCTAAGTCCACCCCCTACCCCCGCCAGCGGGGGACAGTATTTTTTAGATTTCTTGCCTTCCTTCTGTCTTAGATTGCTATCCTTCTGTGTTAGATTGCTATCCTTCTAAGGTAGATTGCTATCCTTCTGTGTTAGATTGCTATCCTTCTAAGGCAGATTGCTATCCTTCTATGATAGATTGCTATCCTTCTATGATAGATTGCTATCCTTCTATGATAGATTGCTATCCTTCTAAGGCAAATTGCTATCCTTCTAAGGCAAATTGCTATCCTTCTATGATAGATTGCCTTCCCTGAAAACTTATTTTTCTTCTTTTTTCATCAAATATATAAAGATATCTTCAATAGTTTTATTATCTAATTCAATATTTAAATCATTATATTCTTTATTTAATATTTCCTGAATTATATTTTCTCGTTTATCAATATAATGTATAAATTCTCCAAAAGGATATACCAAATCGCAGTTGTCATTTTGCTTAATTCTTTCTAATGTTAAATACTTTTCTTTTGTTTTTATGTTGAATATTTTAAATTTATGCTTATCCAGAATATCTTTTGGCGAATCAATTTCCATAATTGTACCATTTTGGATTAGAGCTATCCTATCGCAAAGCGAAGCTTCGTCCATATAAGGCGTAGATACGAAAATTGTAATTCCCTCTTTCTCTAATTTCTTGAGCATTTGCCAAAATTCAGCTCGAGATACGGCATCCACGCCAGTAGTTGGCTCATCCAGCACCAAAAGTTCAGGTTTATGAATCAAAGCGCAAGATAATGCAAGTTTTTGCTTCATACCTCCAGAGAGATTTCCAGCTTTTCGGTCTTTAAATGGCTCAATCTGAGAATAAATATCTTTGATCAGGTCATAATTCTTCTCAACGGTTGTTTCAAATATCGAAGCGAAGAACTCAAGATTCTCTTTTACAGTCAAATCTTGATAAAGGGAGAATCTTCCGGGCATATATCCGAGTTTTTTTCTCAATTCTTTATATTCTTTAATCGGATCTAAACCACAAACGCTTACATTTCCAGAATCAAATTCTAATAATGTTGTAATAATGCGCATCATAGTAGTTTTTCCTGCACCATCGGGACCAATTAATCCAAAGATTTCGCCTTTTTTTACCTCAAGAGAGATATTTTTTAACGCATTCACTTTTGCATATTTCTTAGAGAGATTTTCAATTTTAATCATATTAAATAATTTATATTAGTTTTATCATTCATTAATAGAATTTGGAATAAATATTAATTGAAATTAAAGTTTAATTTCGCCAGGCATTCCAATTTTTAAAGAACCATCATTTTTAATTCTGATTTTTACGGGATAAACTAGATTAACTCTTTCCTCTTTTGTCTGAATAATTTTAGGAGTGAACTCAGCTTTTGGAGAAATCCAGTAAATTTCGCCTTCGATTTCGCGATTTGTTTTCTTATCTACATCAACTAATACTTTAACCTTTTGACCCAACTTTAGATTTGCTACTTGGTCGCCACTAAGGTAAGTTTTGAAGTTAATAATGTCTAAATCCGCAATTTTATATAAAGGTTTTCCGGGAGCAATCATTTCACCTTTATCTGAAAAGCGATTGATTACAACTCCTTTTGAAGGATTTTTAATATAACATCTTTTAATCTTGTCATTGATTACGGCAATTTGAGTTTCTAATGTTTTAAGCTCATTATTAATATTGATATTTTGTGTTTCGATTTGTTTAATTTGCTTTTCGATTACTGAAATATTTCCTTTAATGTCGTCTTTTTGCTTTGTAGTTGCAGCTTTTTCTTCTAATAATTTATCAACCCTGTTCTTATCAACCATAATATTATTTTTTTGCTCATTAAGAACATCAATTTGGGAGTTAATATTTTCAAATTTTGATTTAATTAAATCTTTTTGGGCTAAAAGTTGATTTCTTTGTAGAATTAATGGAATGGTATCTACCATACCGATAATTTCATCTTTCACTTTATTATCGCCTTCTTTTACGCTGAATTCCATTAATTGTCCAGCGGATTCCGAAGAAACAATTATTTCGTCTGCTTCAAAATTACCGTAGCCATCGCTATTTTTCTTATCATTAGAACAGGATACCATAATGGCACTAATCGCTATAAATAATGCTAATTTTCTCATTTTACACCTAAAGTTGTTTTATATGAATTTATATATTTTACTAAATCAATTTTATGAATTTCTTTATTCATTTCAGCTTGCCTTAATGCAGTTAAATCGTTGAAATAATCAACTGCAGACATCACACCACCGTCAAATTTTGCTTCACTTGTTTTTAAAATTGCTCTTTTCAATAAGATAATTTGGTCATCCATTATTAAATTATTATTAGCTTTTTCTATTTCATTTTTATCATTTATTGATAATATTTCCATATTTTGCTTAAAATTCTCTTCCTGGATTTTTACTAATTCTCCCTGAACATCGATTATCTCTTTTTCTCTATCTTGATTGCCCCAACTCCAAGGATTCCAACTTGCTTTTAATCCTACAATCCAAAATGGAGCAAAATCTGGGTCAAACATATTCAATCCAGGCTTACCGTATCCAGCCTGTGCAAAGGCAAATACTTTTGGGCTATATTTAGCGTCAATCAAGTTCTTTGAGGAATTAATCATATCTTTAGAGCTTTTAAAAGCATTAAATTCTTTACGGTTAGAAATATTATATTCAGGAACACTTGGATAATCTTCTAAAACTATTTCTTGAGCTGCAGTGATTTCTTTTCCAATCAATTTTGAAAGCATTGTTCTGAATGAATTAATATTGCTTGAAATCTCAAAAATAGTGGCTTCTAATTTAATTCTTTCAGATTTCAAAAAATCAGCGTTAGATTGCATAGCAATTCCATTTTTGATTTTTGAATCTAAATCTTTCAATTTTTCATTTAAATCGCTAATAGTAACAACCATTAAGTTCATTCTACTATTTAATGAAATAATACCGAAATATGCTAAATTAATTCTCTCTCTTAATTTGTATAATTCAATCTCAATGTTTGAATTATCTAAATCAAATTGTTTTTCAGCTATTTCGCGTTGACTTGAAATCGCATATCCATCCCAAACAACCTGATTAATATTCAGTACTACTTGGTAGTTTTCTTTTGGAATTTCAGGAATCGAAATTGTCGGTAATTTAATTGGTAACTGCAATACATCTGATTGATATTTTGCCTGTGCTGAGATATTGAAATCTGGATAATATCCTGCATCAGCATTTAGAATTTTCTTATCTTTGATTAACTTATAATTTAAGCCATTTTTTGTTAATGGGGAATGGTTATAAGCTAGTTTATAGCACTCATCCAAAGTTAATGGTTGAGCTATAGCTATACTCGAAATCAGGAAAAATAAAATAATCTTTCTCATTTTTTTAATCCATTTATTAATATTTTTGGTAATTGTTCTTTTCTTTTTATCATTAAATCTACATAATCATCTTCAGTCATTTTAAAAACAATTTTGATTAAATTTTTTGCAATAGCGGGAAAAATGCAAGCTCCTAATAAAGTTAGGACAACTTGAGTTGCATCAATATTTTCTAAACCAGATTCACTAATAGCATTATCAACATTGCCTTTTAATTGATTTTTGAAATCATCAATCTTAACTACATCTTTTAGAATATTTGCAATTCGTTCTGGATTACTGTTTATTTCTCTAAAAACAAAAAGAGGCAAATCTGGATTGATTACTAAAAAATCCATATAATTATTAACTATTGATTTCAACTTCTCTTCGAAAGGCATCTCCGACATAAGTGATTGAAAAAGTTTTGGAAAGATATTTGAAGTTAATTCTCTGAATACGCTCTCAAATAATCGATCTTTACTTCTAAAATAATAGTGAAGCATTGCTTTGTTTATACCAGCTTTATCAGCTATATCCTGCATTCTAGCGCCGTCAAATCCCTTTTGCAAAAAAATTTCTTTAGCTGCATTCAGTATTTGTTTCTCTGTATCCTTTATCTCTTCCATTAACTATCCAATTTAACCATTTATACTAATTTTATTATTTAACCATTTGGTTAATACGAAATTAATATAATTTTTTAAACTATGCAAGAAAAAAATAAAAAAAGGTCGCGAATTTCGCGACCTTCTTAAAAATTTCATATTATATTAAAACTATTGCTTAATAATTTTTTCTTTATAAGTAGAGCTACCGCAATTTACTTGAATAAAATATACTCCGTTAGCAAATTTTGAAATATCAAATTCTTTAATAAATTCTCCACCATTATAAAATCCAAAATAATTAAGAATAGATTCGCCAATTGAGTTTGTAATAATTATATTGTAATTATCATTGCTATTTAATTGCATTGCCAAATTAAATACCCCATTTGTTGGATTTGGTGTTAATTTATAATATTCATTTACAAAATTATTCTCAACATCAGATATAACATCTTCATATGCTGATGAATTTTTGCAACCATTTGAATCTGTTATTGTAACTGAGAATTTTCCAAGTTTTACAATATCGCAAATGCGGTTTGTTTGTCCACCAAGAATTGTATCATTGCAATACCATTGATATAAAACAGCAGGGCTTGATTGCAATTGTTTTGAACTATATCTGTATATTGTTGGTTTTGTTGGTTTTGGTCTAGTTACAACTTCAAATTCTTTAGATGTAATTGAGCAACCGTCTTTAGTAACCCCTTTAACCCAATATTTACCAGGTGTATTAACAGTGATTTTTCTAGTAGTTCCGCCATTAGACCAAGTGTAAGTAACAAATCCAAAGGATGCATTTAAATCTAAAGTTGATTCTTCGCATAATTGAGCATTTCCAGCTGAAGTTACTGCTAATGCTGGAGGAACTGATACTGTTACAACTATACCTTGAGAGCGAGCAATACAACCAGAAGCGTCTTCATAATATACTGAATATGTTCCTGATTCTTTTACAAAAATTTTCTTGCCAGTAGAACCATTTGACCAATTGTAGGAAGTTAAATTAGAAGTAACTTCAAGCTCAACACTATCACCGAAGCAGAAACTTGTTCCACCATTAGCTTTAATTTGAGGAGCAGTTAAATTACAATTCAACAAATCAATTGACCATATTCCTCTACCATAAGTTGCACCAATAAGTTTTTTTGTATTTAATTGAATTTCCATATCTGTAATAATAACATTCTTAATGTTATCACCATATTGAGTCCAAATACCAGAATTATAATCAGAATAATAAACTCCAACATCGGTTCCTAAATATATTCTATCCGGGCTGTCTTTTTGCAATATAATACAATTACCTGGAACATTAGGTAAATTTCCACTTAAATTGCTCCAATTTGTACCATCATAACTTAAAACTTTACTACCATCTGTAAATCCACCAACTGAAATATAAATTTTCTTTGGATTAATATAATCAACAGCTATACCAGTGCATCCTCCACCAGATGATATATTTTTCCAAGTTTTACCTGCATCATAAGTTGCATAAATTGCATTACCATTTGATGCATAAAAAGTATTTGTGTCACTTGGAGCTGTTGCTAAAATAGTAAGTGAAGTGCTATTTGAGTAATTTGTTCCTTTTGTCCAATTAAACCAATTGTTTCCATAATCTACAGATTTCCAAATGCTTTGGAATCCTGCAAATAAAACATTAGGTCTAATGGGGTCAATAGTAATAGGTGCAACCCAATCACCATTTTCAGAAGTTTTATTTTCACTTAGCATATATGACCATGAATTCCCGGTAGCAGTTTTATAGAATGAACCATTATAATTTGATACATAACTTCTGCGATAATCAGAGTAATCAACCAAGCAATCCATACCATCACCACCTTTCGCAAAAGACCAAGTTCCATCCATATATTGAAATGTGCCATTATCTTGAGCACCAGCTAATAAATACTGATCTTTTGATTGAGCTGTACTAACTTTATAAAATTGAGTAATTGATAATCCATCATAAATTGGAGTCCATAGCGCTCCTTCATTATAAGACACATCAATACCACCATCGTGAGTTGAATATAAAAATCCTGTTTCGTTATTAAAACTCAAATCGTGTATATCTGCGTGTACAAATGGTTTATTAAAACCTCCATACCAATGTGATATCATTTCCCAATTTGTTCCACCATTAGTTGATTTCCACATATTAACACCACCAGTATAAATTACGTTTTCATCGCCTGGATTTACAGTTAAAGCCAAATCATATTCGCCTTGTCCTAAATTAGAACCAGTTTTCTCATTTCCATCAGCCCATCCAAGAATATTATATGAACCAGCTAATGTGCTTTTTGTTACCCAAGTTGTTCCTCTGTCTGTACTTTTTAATAATGAATGGAAGCCTCTATGAAGTCCAGCGACTAATGCATATACTACATCAGGATTTGCATCAGATGTTGCTAAAGCAATTCGTACGCAAGAAGATATAGATTTTACTGATTTCCAAGTTTCTCCATTATCATCTGATTTATATATCGAATTATTTCCACCCCAACCATAAGTAGAAGCATATAAAGTATTTACATCATCTGGAGCAACTTCCATATCTTTAAAATATATACCAGTTGTTTTCATTGTAAAATTAGCTCCACCATCTGTAGATTTATAAATTCCACTATTTGTTGCTGCAATCACAACATCTGGATTATTTTTATTAATAATCAATTTTGTTACTATATATTTGCCTAATGTATAACTAAATCCAGTATTTTTCCAAGTTAAACCACCATCAGTTGTTTTTACTATACCAACAGAATAAGCCGCTTGTGATGAACCTAAACCATCAGCATCGCCAGTTGCTACATACATTACATTTGCATTAGATTCTGAAATAGCAATATCAGAAACACCTAATGATAAGAAATCAAAAAATGGGTCATTTATCCAATTTGCACCCTTATTAGTAGATTTCCATAAACCTCCACCAGCAGTACCAACAAATAATATGCTACTACTTCCTGGTTTAGATCTAATAACATTAATCCTACCTAATCCTGTTTGATTTCCAACA
>CAIWET010000644.1 GCA_903911805.1 uncultured Ignavibacteria bacterium
CATCTGGTTCAATACCCAATTCTTTAATGATATTTTTTACCTTTGTTTGAGGAACTCCCAATTTTTCAGCTACTTTTCCTGCTGACAATAATTCTTCTGTTGCCATAATATTACCCAAATATATAAATATACAAAAAGTAAAATTACAAAATTTTATAATGATATAAAAGAAAAAACCCACTTTTTTGTGGGTTTTTCTAAAAATACTTTAAATAATGCTATGAAATTAATCCCAATGAATTCTAGCACCTGGGATTTTAGAAGAAATTGAACCAGCATATTCTTCTGTAAAATCATTTTTTCCAACATATAAATTATCTAAGTTTAGATTAAATAATGATTTTGGTAATTCTTTTAAACCATTTCCACTTAATTCTAATTCTTCCAATTTTGCTAAATTACCAATTGTATCTGGTAATGATTCAATTTCGTTTTCATAAAGAATTAATTTTTCTAATTCACTTAAATTGCCAATTGTATCAGGAATAGTAGTCAATAAATTTTTATATAATCTAATTTTTCTGATATTAGTTAGTTGGCCAATGCTATCTGGAAGATTTTCGATACTATTTTCTTGTGCTTCTAATTTTTGCAAAGTTTTCATATTTCCAATGCTATAAGGCAAAGCACTTAAATGATTTCCAGATATTCTTAATTTTACTAATGATTCTAAATTACCAAAGTTTTCTGGTAATGTTGTAATTTCATTATTATTAATGATTAATTCCTGAAGACTCTTCAAAGAAGCAAAACTATCAGGTAAACAGCAAATTTGATTATGATTCAATCCAAGCCATTCCAAGTTTTCAAGATTTCCAATTGAAGCTGGGAGAGTTTTAATTTCGTTCCAACTCATAATGAGAATCTGTAATCCTGTAATTTTTGTAATTACTTCTGGGAATTCAGTGAACTTATTGCCAGATAATTCTAATTTCTTAAGATTTTTAAGATTTAAAATCGCTTCTGGGATACTTGTTAAGTTGTTGTTTAAGAGATTTAGTTCAACTAAATTTGGTAATGTAAAAACTTCTGCTGGAATTTCGTTAAGCTTTTTAAAATGCAAGTCAAGCTTATAAACTTTTTCAGGTTCTTTCAATGCAGCTTCCAAGGAATAATACGCTTTCTCTTTTGCCACATCTTCTAAACGAAGAATTTTCATTTCATCACTCATATATAACCTATCTAAAAATGTATATTTTAAAAAATCAATTTAATGCTATTTTTTCAAAATGCAAAATTATTTCTTCACTTTTTTGCATTTTTTTTATTTTTTTATTTTTATTCAGTCTTTTTTTCATAAATTAAAATTAGTAAAACGTTTTTTAACAAATTTATTTTGAATTATGCTAAAATTATTTTTTTATGTGCTTTTTACAATGATATTTTTAAATAAAGTATCAGCCGAAGAATTTTCTCCCGTTAATTATATTCCACAGAATTTCGATGTAATAAAATATAATGTGTCGCTCAATTTGCAAGATTATCCCAAAAAAGATGCTCAAGGCACTTGCTTAGCAACAGTGAAATTATTAGATAAAGCAAACAATCCAGAATATAAATTCAGCCTGAGAGGATTGACAATTGATTCGATTATGTTTATTAAAAGTGATTTCCCATATACATTAGATAAAATTGGAACCGAATCAGATAATAATTATCATTTTGTAATTAAGCCAAAAGCTCCTTATGACGCAAAAGATATTCCTGATACTATTAATATCTTTATTAAGTACCACGGACAAATGACCAATGAAGGCGGCCAAATGGATTGGGGTGGAGTTTCAATCTATGGCACAAACATCTTCTCAATGGGAGTTGGATTTTATAATAATTATGTTTCTTGCGGGCAGCATTGGTTTCCTTGTTATGATCAACCATCGGACAAAGCAGAATTTGAGTTTTGGTTTACCACAAATCCTGAATATAAAATTGCATCAAATGGAACTTGCAAAGAATTTATTGCTCAAGATGCGAATCTATTCCATTTTGAACATAAATTTCCAACTTCAACTTATTTAGTAAATTTTGCGATGGATAAATTTGTAATAGATACAATCCCAAATTCTTATAATGAGATTCCAATCGTAGTTTATACTCAGCAGAGCAGAAAAAAAGCTTCTGATTCAATTTTTTGCATTATTCCAAATGCATTAAAAATCTATGAAAATGCTTTTGGAAAATATCCATTCGAAATAATCGGTTATTGCTTAACTGCAATCGGAAGTATGGAACACCAAACAATGATTTCTTATGATTATAATTTAGCTACTTATCCACCAACAAGTTCAGCCAAAAACGTGGCAGTGCACGAGTTTGCTCATCAATGGTTTGGGGATGCTATTTCACCTTTAGATTTTAGAGATGCTTGGCTTAACGAATCATTTGCAACTTATTCTGAATCAATTTATCACGAATTTGCAAATAATTATATGGCTTATTTGAATAAACAAAGAAGTGACCTTTCGACTTATCTTGGAATGTCAAATTCTGAAGGAATTGTTTCAATTTATGATTTTCCAAGAGAAAAAGTTGGAAATTATCCTGGAACTATTTATTATAAAGGTTCAGTTGTAATTGGGATGCTAAGATTTGAATTAGGAGACTCTCTATTTTTTGGATTTTTAAAGTCATATAATCAAAAATATAAATATAGCAATATATCAACAGCCAAATTCTTGGAAGAGTTGCAAAATTTCACGAAGAAAGATTTAACTCAATTTTTCGATAAATGGATTTATAAACCTGGGTTTCCTGTATTAGAATCAGAGTGGAAATATATTGATAGAGATAAAAACAATAATTACTCAAAAATACAACTAAGTATAAAACAAATACAACAGGATATTTATCCAATTTATAAGAATTTACCTATTGAATTGAAATTTAATGTTGATAGTAAGTATAATAAAATTATTTATCTGAATCAAAAGGAAGAAGTATTTGAGATTGACTCTCTACCCTATTCAGTTTATGTTTCGTTCAATCAAGGCGAGAAATTAATCACTTTATTGAAATTAAATTCAAATAAATTTGTTGATGTAGAGGAAAACCAAAATTTATCAGATTTTATAACTCCAAATCCTGCAAGCGATTATATAATATTAAAGAGCGTCATTTCGAACGAAGTGAGAAATCCAGAAATCGAGATTTTCAATATCTTTGGAGAGAAAACCACCCTGTCAAACCTTTCAGGTTTGCCACCCATCCTTGCAAAGGAGGGGATTTTTAGAATCGATATTTCTAATCTTGTTCCAGGAGTATATTTCGTTAAAATTGGTGATAAATTTGAAAAATTTGTAAAGATGTAATTTTCTAATTAACTTTAATAATTTTACGAATTGTGGGTTGATTTTCAATTTTCAGTTCTAGAATATAGTCGCCATTTGGAATAGATCTGCCATAATTATCTTTATGATTCCAGGTATTGTTATAAGTACCTGGATTCAGTAATCCTTTGAAAATATTAGTAATAAAAAATTCGTTAATATTGAAAATATTTATTTCAACATCAACTGTTTCTTTGATTATATATTCAATGTCTGAACTTTTCTTTGTTATTCCTAACATACTTACTAATGCTAGAATAGGGATTTTTAACAATGTTAATTGATGAGGTATATTGGATGCTTGCTTTAAATTATACAAATAATTTGTTGTATCAACAGATGAAGGTAAAAAGAATTTAAAAGGTAAATTCAAATTTTCTGAAATAATTTGTTTGTGTGATTTTTCAACTTTTAAGCTATAATTTTTATTTTTGGGAAGAAAATCATTTAAATTAAGTTGGAAAAGTGTATTTTGATTATTTTTTAATTTTAATGTTTTAATATATGCACTATCCTGCTTTTGACTGTAATTATGGAAATATGAACCAGGCATTGCTGTTGATGATTGATTTTTTTCTTGGAATTTTAATGTATCTCCTGTAAAATATTTATATGGTGATATTTCATCCTGAATTGAATTATTTATATAAGGTTGTGTTTTTACA
>CAIWET010000645.1 GCA_903911805.1 uncultured Ignavibacteria bacterium
AACGTCTTAATTTATTTTTTCTGAATGAAGATTCAGTTTTTTGCAAACAATTTTCCAATATTTTTATCTCTATACGATATTTCATTATTTTTATTTTGATTCCCATTCATTAAATTTTTAACTCAAAATTTATAAATTCTATTAATCTAATTTAACAATTTATGCGTAATTTGCATTTTTTATAATTAGTTTAATATTTTTTAATGTTATATAGTATAATTTTTATATCGGCTCTGATTTATTCCTTTAGAACTCTTTTTTTTATTTATGGTTCGATGAAGGAAAAGAAAATCAAATCAAATACTTTTGGTGATTACCAGCCTTTTGTAAGTGTTGTTATCCCTGCCAGAAATGAAGAAAAAAACATTATTAATTGCTTGAATAGCTTTAAACTATCTATTTATCCCAAAGATAAATTCGAAATTTTACTCATAAATGATCGCTCAACTGACAGCACTCAAAGTGTGGCTGAAAGTATTTTATCCGAATATTCCAATTTAAGAATTATTAATATAACTGAAGCCAATAGAAATATAAATCTAAAAGGAAAACCTGGTGCTTTAGACTTTGGTTTCAGAGAAGCCAAGGGTGAAATAATTCTAATGACTGATGCGGATTGCGTTGTTAATCCTGAATGGATTTCAACAATAGTTAGTTCTTATTCTGACCCAGAGGTTAAAATTGGTGCTGCTTTTACTTCTACTGACAATCTTTCAATTTTCCATAAATTCCAATCATTAGAATGGATAACTATGTGCACTATGGGCTCTGCAGGAGTTGCACTTAATATGCCGATTGGCTGCTATGGAAATAATATGTCAATCAAAAAAGAGACTTATCTAGAAATTGGTGGTTACGAAAATATTGATTTTTCTGTGACAGAAGATTTATCTTTATTAAAAGCAGTAATTAATAAAGGACATAAAGCGAGATACCAATGTAATTTTGAATCTTCTATTAAAACAAATCCTTGCATTACAATTAAAGAATACCTTGTCCAACACCACAGATGGGCAAAAGGTGGACTAGCTCTTGGTTGGTTTGCCGTTGTTTTTGTACTATCATCTTCGGTTATTTGGTTATCATTATTAGCATCAATTTTTTATTCAAACATTTATACTTTCATTGGAACAATTATTTTCAAAATTTTAGCTGATTATTGGCTAATAATTTATCCGATTAAAAAAATCAAAGAAACAAAATTACTTAAATGGCTTATTCCTGGCTCACTTTTTTTATTATTGCTTGAACTAGTAGTGCCATTTTTATTATTAAAGAAAAAAATCGTTTGGAAAGATCAAGTTTTTAAATAATTATATGCAAACAAAAGTTATAAAATTTGGTGGTACGATATTTAATCAAGCTGATGGCTTTCAAAAGTTCTTAGAAATTATTCTTAATGCTGATTCTAAATTAATAATCGTTATATCTGCTTTTGGTCAAACAACTAGAAATTTGAAAAATTGCGGTTTAACTGCTATGAATAAGTCTTTTAATCAATCAATCATAGATTTGCAATTAATTATTGATTACCATAAAAATATTTGTTTTGAATTAATTAATAATAACGATATTTTAATTCAATTTAACAATATAATAGATGATATTGGAATTAGTATTTCAAAAGTTCTTGAAGGTATTTCTCTGATTAACGAGATTTCACCAAGAATATTAGATAAATTATTAAGTTTTGGTGAACTTTTAGCAATAAACACCATCAGTTTTATATTAAATAAAAAAAATATCTCCCATTCTACACTTAATAATGAATTATTGATTGTAACAGATAACAATTTCGGTAGAGCCATTCCTCAATTTGAAGAAACTTCACATAGAATTAATAAATTACTTTTACCTGAATTAGATAAAAATAATTTAATTATTACCCAAGGATATGCAGCCATCTCGGTAACTGGCGAGAAAACAACGATGGGAATAGAAAGCTCTAATCTAACTGCTGTGATGATTTGTAGCTGCCTTAACATTCAAGATTTGGTTATAATTTCAGATGTCGAGGGAGTGCGAACAGCTGATCCCAAAATAATAAATACAACTAAATTGATTGAGACTCTAACATATAAAAATGCATATAATTATTCAATTTCAGGTCTAAAATTAATTTATCCAGAAATGGTAAAAATCGCTGAACGATCTAATATCAAAATTGCTTTTTCTTCTGTGGATAATAATCATTTTACTTTTATACATTCAAACGAAAATGTAAACCATTTGCCGATTTTAATTTTGAAGAAAAAATTATTAAAGATTGAAATTCCAATTAATGATGAAAATTTATTAAAGATAATTTCAGAATTTAAGAACAACATTGTTTTTTCAGAAATAGTAAATGATAAATATCAATTATTGATTGATTTTGAATATACAACAAACAAGAAATTACTAAATAAATATGAAATTGATAAAAATATTGATATTGTTATTATTGAAAATATTAATAAAAATAATTTTGAAAGTATAATACACATCATAAATTCATATAAAAATTTAGATTTTCAGCTTTTAAATATTTCGTTTTCTGAAAACGAACAGAGAGCAATTATAAATTTCAAGATATCCCAACAAGCTGAATTTCTTAATTTATTACATACAAATCTAATAAATATTTAAAAATATCATCAAATATTGCGATTAAAACCCTTAATTTAGTTAAATCTAAATATTTAGTTTTGTAATTATGCAAATTAAACTTATTTTTGTAGCTTTGTAAATTGTGTAAATAAAAAAATAAATAGATATTAATTGTAAATTAAGGAGGACTTTCATTGAAAAAGCATTTAGGAAAAATACTACTTCTAGTTCTTCCTATATTGATTTCTCTGATAGTGTTATATCCAACATATAACGCATCTCAATTAGAGAAAACATATAAGGATTACGTGACAAGGGCAGAGAAAGCCGGTAGTTCCGCTGATTCTATGGCGATTATGACCGAATTCGACAAAAAGTTTGGCGTAAACTACAAATCAGCCAAAAACTCAAGATTGAAACTTGGTCTCGATCTTCGTGGGGGTATGTACGTAACTTTAGAAGCTGATTTTATCAGACTTATTTCAGAAACTGCAGACCAATCCCAAATTGATGATACTTTTAATGAAGTATTAGACAAAACAAAAAAAGACGTAGTTGGCAGAGATGTTGACGTTGTTGAAGTTTTTTCTCAAAATTTCGACCAAATTGCCAGAGTTAAAGGCAAAAAATTAAAAAATTACTTTGACATTGGTGGCGACAAAGCTGACGTTGAAAAACACGAAAAAGCAATCGTTGATCACCTAAAAGGTTTAGAAACTCAAGCTATCGATCAAGCTCTTGAAGTTATTCGTCAAAGAATTGACAAATACGGCGTTTCAGAACCAACTATTCAAAAGCAAGGTAATAGAAGAGTTATGCTCGAATTACCTGGCGTAACTAACGAAGCTGAAATGTTAGAACTTTTGCAAACTACTGCTAAACTTGAGTTCAAATTACTCAAAAATGATGCTAATATTGCAAAAGCTTTTGATAAAATTGATAAGCATTTATTAAAACAATCTATGCTTAAAAAAGGTATGCCAGTTGAAGCAGTTGCCGACTCTACTATAGCTCAAGCTGACTCAACTGCAACACCAGTTGTTGATTCAACAAAAACTACTGAAACAGCTGCAGCTAACGTAGCTGATTCTACAAAACCAGCTGACACTGCTACTGCAGCAAAAGCAAAAACAGAAGTTAAGAAAACAGAAAGACCTTTTACAAGTTTATTCAATTCTGCTTTCACACAAGATTCCAAAAAACAAAGAACTCAACCATTTGATTATGATAATGGTCAGTTCCCAGAAGGCGAATATTATTTCAATGTTTCTAAAGACAGTTTGAAATACGTAATGGAAATCTTAAATAGAAGAGACGTAAAAGAATTAATTCCTCCATCAATTCAAATTGCACGTAGTGCAAAAAGCGAAATGAATACTCGCACTAAACAGGATTTAGGAATTTATGAAATTTACGCAATCAAAAAAGAAAATGAATTGAAAAAAGGTAGAGTTATAAATGCTCAGGCAACTTATGACCAAACTTCAAATCAACCAGTTGTTACTATGCAAATGGATGACGAAGGTTCACAAGAATGGGGTAAAATTACCGGTGACAATATCGGCAAAAGAGTAGCTATCGTTCTTGATGACCAGGTTTATTCTGCTCCTACTGTTCAAAATAAAATTATGGGCGGTTCATCACAGATTACAGGTATGGCTAACGAAGAAGAAGCAAAACTTTTAAAAATCGTATTAAAATCAGGTGCTTTAACAGCTCCAGTTAATATTGAAGAAAAACTCGTTGTTGGTCCATCACTTGGTGAAGATTCAATCCGTAGTGGTTTAATTGCATCATTTATAGCATTTGCATTAGTTGTGTTATTTATGATTCTTTATTATGGAATCGGTGGAGTTGTTGCTGATATCGCAGTATTACTAAACGTATTATTGATTATTGCAACATTAGCAGCATTCAAAGGAACATTATCATTGCCTGGTATCGCAGGTATTATTCTTACAATCGGTATGGCTGTGGATGCAAACGTTCTAATTTACGAACGTATTAGAGAAGAATTACATAAAGGTCGTTCTTTAAAATCTTCAGTTGATGAAGGTTTTGCTAAAGCTTTATCTGCTATTATCGATTCGAACGTAACAACATTTATTACAGGTCTTATACTTTACTTCTTTGGAACAGGCGCAATACAGGGATTTGCATTAACTCTTATGATAGGTATCATTTTCACTCTTTTCACAGCTATTATGTGTTCTAGAGCAATGATTGAAATGATGATGGCAAGAGGAATGAATGTTAGTTTTGGTCAACCAAAAAATGTTAATGCATAATTAGAGAAAGGAATTAAAATGCAATTTTTACACGGAACAAATATAGATTTCGTTGGTATCAGAAAAGAATTTTTTATTGCTTCATTAATAGTTACAATTGCTGGACTTTTAGCAGTTGGAATATTGGGAATTAAATATGGAATCGATTTCGTTGGTGGTACAGAAATCATCATTAAAACTTCAACCGGCATTACTACAAATGATGTTAGAAAAGCAGTTGAAGAAGCAAAAATCAATCCCGAAGAAGTTAAATCTTTCGGTGAAGCAGGTAACTTTCTTTTGAGATTAAAAACTGAAGAAATTAACGTTGTTGGTTTTGAACAAGAAATCAAAAAAGCATTTGCAAATTTAGATCCTAAATTTATTGAAGCAAATCCAAGTTCTCAATTTGTTATGAACTTTAGCTCTAAAGTTGATCCTGAAACTTTAAAACCATTATTTGCAAAATACAAAATGGAAGTAAGCTCAGTAAAAACTTTAGAAAATTCAAACCAATTAACTTTTGTTATTTTGGGCGAAGGACAAAGAATTTCTGATTCTTTCAAAAAACTTTTCCCAGGCAAAGAAGTTAATATTGGTAAAGCAAATACTATTGGTGCTAAAATTGGTAAAGAAATGCAAAAAGATGCTTATATAGCAGTTTTATTAGCAGTTTTAGCTATGTTGATTTACATTGCTTTCAGATTTGAGTTTGCTTATGGTGTTGGAGCGATTATTGCTCTAGTTCATGACGTATTATTTACATTTGCAGTTATCGTTGTTGTTAACCACTTGGGTTGGATTAATACTGAATTTAGTCAGTCAATCCTGGCAGCTATGCTTACCGTAGTTGGTTATTCAATCAATGATACCGTGATTGTATTCGATAGAATCAGAGAAAATAAAGATCGCCATAAAGGAATGAACTTTATTAAAATGGTTAACTTAAGTATCAATGAAACTCTTAGCCGTACAATTAATACAGTATTAACAGTAGTTTTAGTATTAATTACAATGGTTCTTTTAGCTGGACCAGTACTTCAAGGATTCTCATTTACTATGTTAATCGGTATTATTATCGGTACATATTCTTCAATTTATATTGCTTCATCATTCGTAATTTTCTATCTTGAAAAAGTTAAAAAAGTTAGTTTCGAAGAAGATGACAAATATAAAAAAGGAATCTCAGGAATTCAAATATAATATGATTTGATAGTTATTTAAAAAGGCGGTTCATTAATTTGAATCGCCTTTTTTTTGGCAGCTCAATCATCCCTGATTGTAGTTTAATTCTAAATCCTGTTAGTAGCTCATTTATCCCTGAATGAGCAAAATGCGAAGCATTTTAGTTCTTGGATTTATCATTATCAAATTTCATATTTTAATCAAAAAAAATCATAAAAAATGATTTTTGCTCAATCAGGGATGATTGAGCTACCAGATATTAATTAAAGAAATAACCGAATGAAACCATAACTGAATTATTCTTCATTAATCCAAAAGGCTTAATTTCATTTTAAATGATAACTGAAAATTATAAATTTCTGGTCCCATTCCAAACATATATTTATATTCAAGCTTATTGAAAATTTTAACTATCTATAGTTACTTTTTCTTCAAAAAGTAATATATTCTTTTGGGTATATCATTAATTTTCATTAATTTTACAATTATGATGTTCTTTTAATAATTTTGTGTTTAAATGGGTAAATTATTTGACCTAAAAGAAGTAGCATTATAAGATATTTCTGATAGAAATTTGGATAAAATCAATGCATCAGGTCAGATTGGA
>CAIWET010000646.1 GCA_903911805.1 uncultured Ignavibacteria bacterium
ATATTTGTTTCA
The DNA here is from genome assembly GCA_903911805.1 of uncultured Ignavibacteria bacterium. Lineage (GTDB taxonomy): Bacteria > Bacteroidota > Ignavibacteria > Kapaibacteriales > UBA2268 > CAIWET01. The sequence continues at coordinate 13 of CAIWET010000646.1, forward strand.
AATGCGTATTAAAAAATATGTGAAATGAAAAAAAGGAAAATAAATTAAAATAGTTAACGATATTGTTGAAAAATTAATAATGGAAAAAGAATTCCTCATTAAAAAATATTCTATTTCTAATATTGGCATTTTTGGCTCTTTTGCTAGAGGCGAAGAAAATATTTCTAGCGATATCGATATTTTGATTGATTTTAATATATATCCAGATTTATTTACATTCATTGAAATTAGCAATTACCTTAAATTTAAACTTTCTCGTAAAGTTGATTTAGTTACTACAAATGCTTTGAGAATAGAATTAAAAAATCAAATTCTTAAAGAGGTGATTTACATATGAAGCGTGATTTATCATTATTTCTAAATGATATATTTTTTTATACAAGTATTATTTTAGATTTTACTATTGATATGGATTTCGAAGTTTTTAGTAATGACAAAAAAACAATTTTAGCTGTTACAAGAGCATTAGAAATAATTGGAGAAGCTTCTAAACATATTCCAAATGATTTAAGAAAAAAATTCCCAGAAATAGAATGGAAAAATATGGCTGGAATGAGAAATTTTATTTCTCACGAATATTTTGGTATTGACTTACCATTAATTTGGAATGTAATTATTAAGAAATTACCCAGTTTAAAAGAAGATATACAAAAAGTAATCATATACTACAAAACAGAAAATAATATACCTTTGTTTTAAAAAGTAAATAAATCGTTACTAGTCTAATTTTACTATGCATAATTAGCTCTTGCCCTGCTTTACAACAAATTCTGCTACATAAAGTGGTGTAAATTCTTCTGATTTGATGAATTCATTTTTATCGAACATTTCTTCAGCAAAATGTGCTATCACTTCTGAATCAAGTGCCTGTTCATATTTATTAATGTGATTCTGCTTTTCATTTTTGATATATCCTGCATAGAAATATTCATCATTGAATTGATATTCAGAAACTTGCTCAATTGAAATTTCTGAAATTGGATTTAATTCCATATCGAAATATTGCAAATAAAACTGGTCTTTATAGGATTGGATTGTAGCCGCGATTTTATTGAAATTGCTACTATTTGCCATCTCTTTTGCCGCAAATGCAATAGCATTTAATGTTGGTACTGAAATTAGTTTGGGCTGATTATCAAAACATAATGCCTTTGCCAAACTTGCACCAATTCTTAATCCTGTGAACGAACCCGGTCCAGCGGAAACAGCAACTGCATCAAGATTTTCAACTTTCATTTTGTTATCTTCCAGAATTCTTCTGATAAATTCTGCTAGCAATCTGTCGTGTGTATTGCCATTCATATCGGCATATTTTGTTCTTATTTTTCCTGATATAATCAAGCAGGCGCTACAAATCGCTCCTGATGATTCCAATGCTAATATATTTGCCATATCAATCTTCTATTAATTCCAAATATTTTTTAATTCTAAATAACATTTCTACTGCTTGGTCACGTGACTCAATTTTTACTTCCAAAAAGAGTTTCGATTTGATTTCTGCAACTCTAACATTATCAAATTCACCCAAATATTCTCCTAATTGAGGGAAAACGTTTTCGTAATATTCTTTATTTGATGCTGCAGGAAATTCGCAGTATAAAATGTGCGGTTTTAAAATTATCTTATTAAATCCAGTAAATAGCGAAGCAATTCGCAATCTAACAGCAAAGAATAATTCAGATGCTTTTTTATTCGGTTTGCCATATTTATCAGTAATTTCTTCGACCAATTTCCTAAGTTCTTCATTTGTTTTAATATTATAAAGTTTTTTATAATACATAAATCGCTCTGAATCACTTGAGATATAATCCGAAGTTATCATTGCATCAGTATCAAGCTCAATTCCGATATCGTCATTGCTGAGTGCACTTCTGCTAGATAATTGCTGGTCTTTGAATAAATCTTTAAATTCTTCACTCTTGAGTTCTAAAACTGCTTCATCAAGTATTTTATGGAAAAGCTCAAATCCAATATCAACAATAAATCCGCTTTGCTCAGCACCCAAAAGGTCACCGGCACCGCGAATTTCCATATCTCTCATTGCTAATTGGAAGCCACTTCCCAGGTCTGTAAATTCTTCAATTGCTTGCAAACGCCTAACGCCATTTGTTCCAAGCTCTTTTGATGGGGGTATTATCAAATAGCAATATGCCTGAGTATTACTTCTTCCTACTCTTCCACGCAATTGGTAAAGCTCCGCTAATCCAAAGTTTTGAGCTCTATTTATTATCATTGTATTTGCATTTGGGATATCGATACCAGACTCAATAATTTTGGTTGCCATCAATACATCGAGTTTTTTCTCAATGAATTTTTCCATAGTTTTTTCAATCATTGCTGGAGGCATTTGTCCGTGAGCAATCCCAAAATTGAATGTTGGCATTAGCATTTCCAAATCCATCTTTATCTTTTCAAGGTCTGATACTTTGTCGTTAACAAAAAATACCTGCCCTTTTCGATTAATTTCTTTTTCGATTGCTTCTCTTATTTCTGCAAAATTCCAAATTTGAATTTCAGTATTAACAGGTAATCTGTTTCTTGGTGGAGTTTCGATTACACTTAAATCTCTAGCACCCATTAACGAAAAGTTCAAAGTTCTAGGAATCGGTGTTGCTGTTAAAGTTAGAGTGTCAATATTATGCTTATATTCTCTGATTTTTTCTTTTGCTGCTACTCCAAATCGATGCTCTTCATCAATGATTAACAAACCGATATCTTTGAATTGAACATCTTTACTCAATAGTCGATGAGTACCAATCAATATATCAACTTTCCCTTGCTTTACTCTTTCAACAGTTTCTTTTTGCTGTGCTTTTGTTTTGAATCTCGAAATGGAATCCACCAAAACAGGATATCTCGCTAATCTGTCTTTAAATGACATATAATGCTGTTGAGCCAAAACAGTAGTTGGTACAAGGATTGCCACCTGTTTGCCTGCCTGAACAGCTTTGAACGCTGCTCTAACTGCAATTTCAGTTTTACCGAAGCCAACATCTCCGCAAACTAAGCGATCCATTGGTGTTTCGCTTTCCATATCAGCTTTTACTTCAATTGTGGTTTTTGCCTGATCTGGTGTATCTTCATAAATAAAACTTGCTTCAAATTCTTTTTGCCACATTGTGTCTGGTGGATATGCAAATCCGTGAAGCATTTTTCGCTTGGCATAAAGCAAAATCAAATCGCGTGCAATATCTTTTAATCGCTTTTTAGTGCGATCTTTCTTTCTCTGCCAATCTGCTGAGCCAAGTTTGGAAAGCTTTGGCATTGTGCCTTCTTGGGCAGAGTATTTCTGAATTTTATGGATATAATTCAAATGAACATAAAGAATATCACCACCTGAAAAAATCAATTTAGCACAATCCTGATAATTTCCACCAATAATTGTATTTTCAAATCCATCGAATTGGGCAATTCCTTTGTCTTCGTGAACGACATAATCGCCACGTCTTAACTGTTTTAATTCATTTAATGTAAAAGCACTTGCTGATTTTTTTACTTGATTCGAGTCTTTTAATCTCTGGCGCTCGAATACCTGATGCTCAGTGAAAACAGCTAAATTGCAAGTTTTGGAAATAAATCCAGCCGAAAGAGATGAATCAATCCATTTGATTGCATTTAGTGTGAGCTTCCTATCAGCGATGTTTAAATCTTCAATGTCTTCTTCGTCGTCAGAAATTAGTGCATTTGTAACCAAATCTCTGAATCTATCAATATGAATTTTGCCTTCAGCTGATAATATTAGCTCAATTCCATCAAAAACATATTTGCGTAGCTCCTGAGCAAAGATTTTTATCATTGATTTGAACGATACTTGCTTTTCTGAAACTATTTCAGCATTTGATTTGCCTAATTTATTAATATAGATTTTTTTGAAAATATCGGGAATTGCAAAATTCTCATTTTCGGTCATTATTGAATCATAATCATAGATAATGAACAATGCATCTTTATCAATATATGAGAAAATATCTCCTACTTCTTCATTTTCTTGCTCAAGAGTAAACCCGATAAATTCTATATCTTTATATGATTTTATACTTCGCTGCGAAAGTGGATCAAACTCTCTTAATGATTCGATTTCATTTCCAAAAAATTCTATTCTTATTGGATTGTCCCAACCATAAGGGAAAACGTCTATGATACTTCCTCTAATAGAAATTTCACCGTGGTCTGATACAAATAGCTGACGGTCAAATCCATTTAATAAAAGGGAATTGCGAAATTGCTCAAAGTTAATTAATTCGCCAACTTTTAATTTTATCAAATTATCGCTAATTTTGCCTGGAATTGGCAATTCTTTTTTGATGATTTCAGGCAAGCCAATCGCAATACATTTGTCGAATTGATTGAGTTTTGTCAATCCATCGAGAACGTCTCCAGCATTGTCATCTATTCCAGTTTCAGCAAGATATTTTGGTCTAGTTCCCTGAGCCAGAAATGAGATATTGATTTCTTCATCAATTGACTTTAAGTCGTGCAAAACGTTTTCAGCAGATTCATTGTCTTTGCAAATAAAAAAGATATTCTTTGCATAATTCCGATAAATCAATGAGATATACAAAGATAGCAAAGAACCACTAATCGTTTTAATATTAAAATACTTTTCGTCAGTTTTTAGATAATCCAGAGTAGAATCAAAATTTTTATTCTTTTTTAAACTCTCTAAAATATCACTATATTTAAATTTTTTTACCATTTTTTATAATGTTGAACGGGAGTCAATATCAATCATAATATTAACAGATGAGTCCCAATAATTTTTCTTATAAATCTCATAAGCCGTAAGAATGATATGACGAAGAAGTACGCCATTTTTATCTTTTTCTTTGTCACTTTTTATAATTAATACTCTTCTGAAATCATTTTTAACTTTATAAACAGCAGGAGTTGTTGGTCCCAATATCTGCATTATCTCGTGCTCTAAAGGTAATGACCTTCTAAAGTTTTCGGCAGCATTATGGACTTTTTCTTCATTTTTTGAGAACAATGCAATTACTACAAATCTAGAAAATGGTGGGTAATTGATTTCCATTCTCTGAATAATTTCTTCATTATAAAATTCAATAAAGGATTGATTTATAATTGATTTGAAAATATTATTATAGCTTTGACGCGTCTGGATTATCACTTTGCCTTTTTTCTCTTTGCTTCTCCCTGCTCTTCCTGAAACTTGAGTGAGTAATTGAAACATCTTTTCGCCAGCTCGGAAATCAGGTATGAAGAGCGAAAGGTCTGCATTTATCACTCCTACTAAAGTGCAATTTGCAAAGTCAAGTCCTTTGGCAACCATTTGAGTACCAATTAAAATATCAATTTCTCCTGAACCAAAATTATGAAGTATATTTCGGTATGAGCCTTTTTTGCTTGTAGTATCGGCATCCAGTCTTGCTATTTTTGCATTACTTCCTTTTTCATCTAAAATCTTTTGAAGCTCATCTTCGATTCTTTGAGTACCAAAGCCAATTTCCTTCATTTCAGGAGTGCCGCATGCAGGGCAAAGGTCATAATTCTTGATTGTAAATCCACAATAGTGACATCTAAGCACATTTTTATATTTATGGAAAGTAAGAGAAACAGAACAATTCACACATTCTGGCACATAGCCACACTCGGTACATTCCATACTCGTTGCATAACCTCGGCGATTTTGCAACAGGATTACACCTTCTTTACGATTAGTAGTCTCAATAATAGCATCAACTAATTTATTGGAAAATGATCCATTCAATGCGTCATTCTTCTTTGCTTGAGCTAAATCCACAATTTCAATTAATGGAATTTCAGCATTATCAGCTCTATCTTTTATTTCTAATAAATCATATTTTCCATTCAATGCATTGAAATAACTTTCCAATGATGGAGTGGCAGAGCCAAGAACAATTGCCGCATTTTCTTTGCTTGCTCTTAAGATGCTCAAATCTCTTGCATTATATCTTGGCGCTGGTGAATCTTGTTTATAGGAGCCTTCGTGCTCTTCGTCCACAATTATCAATCCAATATTTTCTAATGGAGCAAATATTGCTGAGCGAACTCCTATCACAATCCTCTTTTTCCCATTTTGGACTAATCTCCAGGAATCAAATCTTTCACCTTGAGACAAATGACTATGGAAAACAGCAATTTCGTCACCGAATGAATTATGGAATCTATCAATTAATTGGGGAGTAAGTGATATTTCAGGAACTAATACAAGTGCATTTTTTCCTAAATCCAAGCATTTTTGGATTGTTTTGATGAATACCAGAGTTTTTCCAGAGCCAGTTATTCCGTGAAGAAGGAAAGTCTTAAATTCTTTTTTCTCAAGCGATTCCACAATTTTATCGTGACAAGCTCTTTGCTCATCATTTAATTGCAACGACATTTCATCTTTAAAAAGCAATTTCTTTTCTTCGCCAACTGTACTTCTGATAACTTCAGTTTGATATATTTCGCAAATGCCTTTTTTTTCGAGTGCATTAATAATTGCCGTTGAAGTATCGGTTGCACTTGCAATTGAGCTGCAAATTATTGGATTATCGCTTTTGCATTGCAAAAGATAAATACTACTCAATGCCAAAGATTGTTTATAAGCACGTTTGTCTAATTCTTTAAAAAGCTCATCAAGTTTGTTCTTGTCGTCAAAATACTCCGATTTAATTCTTACAGCCTTTTTATATTTTGGCTGAATTTGCTCAGATAAAACAGTTTGATAATCGATAATTTTAGAATTTTTAAGAGTTTCAATCAATGCAGCAATATTCTCATTTTTTAGCTTCTTTTGAAGATAACCAACTGAGACATATTCAGTATGTCCTTTTAATTCTTGAATTAATTCATATCTTTTGGGTGATCTTTTCCTGATTTTCTCAAGATAATCCCCAACAACATTTTCGATAATCTTTACTTTAATCAATGACTCTGGAGCTAAGCCCTGTGGTAGACCGGCACGAATAGTTTCTCCAAGTGAAGATAAGTAATAATCGGATATCCACTTATAAAAAAGCATCATTTTTTCTGAAATAATAGCCGAATCATCAAGTAATTCGATAATGCTTTTTATCTCGTGCTTTTCGGAATTTTCAATGCTTTGCTCAATCACATATCCAGTGATAATTCTTTTATTAAATTGAACTAAAGCTCTTCTGCCAATAAGGTTTTCGTCAAAATCAGACTCATACTTATATGTAAAGAGTCTTTTGAGAGGAGTTGGCAATGCTATTTTTAAGAATAATTCCATTAAGCTCTATTTCTTTTGTCAATTTTAATGAGCAAAAATAACCCAATAATTGCGATTAACCCAATAAATATAAATGGTAGCCACATATGATTTGGATGGTAATGATTGAATAAAGTATTAACCAAATCAATTTCATTCATTTTGGATAGTTCCAATAATTGAGCAAAACTTCCTTTTGCATTGGACCTTCCAATATTATAGTATTCAAATAAATATCTTGAAGCTAGTTCTGATTTTTCCGCAAAAGATTCATATATCCACGAGCCAAAAATTGCTCCAAACGTAAGACCAATTCCAAATGAAATATTCAAATAGCTAAGGTACATTGACTTATTCTCTTGTCCTGCTTTTTGAGATAAATATTGAGTAAATTTTGGATTTGTTATCATCTCGCCAAGTGTATATACAATTATTCCAATAATTGTAAGCCATCCATAAGTTGAAAATCCTGACATCACTAATCCACAAATTGACAATATAATTCCAATGATTATAGCTTTTAAAATGTTGATTTTTGATGATATAGTCGAAACCCATACAACCAATACTAAAACTAAAATTGAATTTATGTTATAAAGCCATTCATAAGAAATCATTTTGCCGAGCGATGTAGTCATTAGCATAAAATCAGGCAGATGCTTAGCAATTGAAGTGGTATTAGTCCAATCGTAAATAAAGTTTGGAAGAGTTTCATAAAACTGCATATAAATTATCGCAAATCCTGACATACTAATTATAAAAAGCAATATATCGGCTTTGAATAGATTCTCAAAAGTCCACTTAATATTCATTCTTGGTGATAAATTATCTTGATGCTCAATTTTAATTTTTTTATTAAAAATAAAATTAACCACAAGATTGATTGCAGTAATCGCCATTGATCCAAGAAAAACATTGAACCAGGAAATCTCCTTGAAATATTTTGAAATTGGTGGCGCAATAAAAACAGCAAGATTTATCAACATAAAATAAATCCCCCAACCACGAGATTCATTGTCTGGAGTGAGTTCTCTAGCAATTGCTCCCTGAATTGTTGGTTTATACATAGCTGAACCTAATCCAAGCAAAACAACACTTGCTATCATTGGCATAAGCTCTGTACTTAATCCTACAAACAGATATGAAAAGAATATTACAAATAAAGAAGCGTTTAAAACTCGCTTATCTGAATATTTATCAGATAGAAATCCGAAGAAAATGGGACTAAAATTTTGCACCAAAGCCCACCAAAAGAAAATAACACCTTTGATGGTTTGTTCCCAATGCAATCCCCCAGGAGCATCTTTTTGAGCAAGGTAAATCGGCATTTGCAATAGCATATTCCAATAAGCCATTTTCTCGAGCATCTGCAGAATATTCAATAGCCAAAATCTTTTAGTAAATTTATTTTCGAATTTCATTAAATTGGGTTTTCAATTTCAAAATTAAAATGAACGGAATTTTGAGATATATATTTTTTATTCTTTTACACGTATAGAATAAAAAAAAGGAATGTCAAATTGCTTGACATTCCTTTAAAATGATTTAATCCTAAGTATTATTATTTAAATTCTTTAATAATAATATATGAAGGACCAATATATTTTTTTCCTTTTGCAGATTTACCTGTTGGAGGAGGATTTAAAGCATCAACGTCTTCATTAGATGCTAATGAAATTCTTGAAGCATCAATACCATTTTTTTCGAAATATGCTTTTAAGCTGTTAGCTCTTTCTTCAGTTAATTTTGCGTTAGCAGCTTTGTCAGCGCCATTGTCAGGATAACTTGCAATTACAAATTTAATTGCTTTGTTTTCAGATAAAGCATTTTTCATGTTTTCTAAGAAAACTTCAGCACCAGTTCTTAAAGCACCTTTGCCAGAATAGAAAGGAGAAACTGCAATTTTCATTCTTGATTCTTTAACTAAAGGTTTAGCTAAAAAGTCTTTTGAAAATTCTGTATAATTTTTTGATTCTGGGAAAGTAAAATCGAAAGTTTCTTTCATATACTGTTCGCCAACGCCAAGTTCGCTATGAATTCTGAAAGTATATCTTTTACCTGGTTTTAAACCTGTAATATAATATGAACCATCAGCTGGTAAGCTTTTAGTTGTAGTGAATTTTTTTCCTGTTTCGTCGAATACGTCAATACTGATTTTTACTGGCTTTTTAGTAACTTCGTTATAAACAACGCCATTTAAAGCAACAACAGTATTTGAGAATGCTCCACCTTGAGCAAAAATATGACCGAAAGCAAAACAGCCAATTATGGCAACAAGTATTAAATTTTTAATAGTTCTCATTATTTTTTGCCTCCCTTCTTTTTAGCTTTTGTGTCAACAGGTTTACCTGATTCTCTTAACATTACTTTTACATTGCCATCTGCACATCCAACAATTATTTTGCTGTAATCACTTACTAAATCTACGGTCCAAACTTCAGCACCGATATTTTCAGTATATTTACATTCGCCAGTTGACAAGTCCCATAATTTAACAGTACCGTCTAAACTACCGCTTACGATTGTATTGTTGTCTTCAGCAATAGATATATCTTGAACTAAATCATTGTGAGCTTTGATTTTTCTTTTTAATTCGCCTCTCAAATAATCCCATACAAAGATGTTTCCATCTTGATCTGAAGAAATCAAAATTGAGCTATTCGCTTTAAGCGAGAATAAAACAGTTAATACTGGAGCTTCGTGACCTGATAAAGTCATAATTGGTAACTTTTCTGTTAAATCAGTTGACCAAATTTTGATAGTTTTATCATCGCTGCAAGAAGCAAGATATTTTCCATCATAACTAAAAGCAACATTATTAGTTGTTTCAGTATGACCTTTCAAAGTTTTAATCTCAGTTTTTAAAGCATAATCCCATAATTTAATGGTTTTATCAAAACTAGTTGAAGCAACTAAAGTACTGTTATCTCTCTGGTCGAAATAAACGCCAATTACTTGGTCTGTATGACCATATAAAGTAGCAACTTCTTTTCCAGTTTCAACTTCCCAGATTTTTACTGTATGATCAGCTGAACCACTGGCTAAGTATTTATCATCGCCAGAAAAAGAAACGTTATTCACTGGTCCTAAATGGCCTCTCAAAGTACGAAGTTCTTTAAGATTTACAAGATCCCATATTTTTATGGTTTCGTCAACACTGCTGGTGGCACATTTGGTATTGTCTTCGTTGACAAATACGCCCAATACTTCGTCGTCGTGTTTACCCATAACTTCGACTTTGTACTTCAACGGCTCAGCGAAAAGCGAGCTGATAGCAAAGCTAAATGCAATCAGGAGTAAAAAACTAAGTTTTCTAATCATTATTTATTTCCTCCATATATAAATTAATTACTATTTCCACTTCTTAGAAATGTAATTTACAAATATTCTAAATATGTAGAAAGAAAAATTTATTTTTTTGTGTATTTTTTTAAAAATAATGCGTTTTTTTGTGTATTTACTATGATTTTTTATTCGATTTGACCTTTATTAAAGTAAATCTTTCATTCTGAGTAATTTTCCAAAAATTACAAACAGCAATAGTTAATTATTCAATGAATTTTAAAATAATTAATTTGAAAAAAAATTATAAAATTCTCAATCCGATTTTTTTAATATTTTCTAGTAATCCAGAAGGATCATAACCATTTATAAAGAGGTGAGGTTCAATTAGAATTTCAATTTTTCTTCGTAACTGATACAATCGGTTAATTGATTGCAAATAATCTAAATTAAAATTATTAACTACAACGGCAATATCAATATCACTTTCATCATTATTTTTATCATTAGCATATGAACCAAATAAAAATATTTCTTTGGTATCAAATTCTTTTAAAATTTCATTTGAAAACAATTTTGCAATTTCTATAGCTGATTCTTTATCCATTCCAAATAGTATTTTGTTTCTTGAAAAATGTTATAAGTATATTCAAATGTCAATAATTTGAAAATCATCTCTTTAACGAAAAAAACATCATTATATTTAACTATCAAAATTTCCAATTGCTTTGGTCATGTAAAAATATTTGATTAATTTTGCATCGATTGGTTTATTATAAAATTAAATTAGATAAATATAACTATAAGATATTATAAATTAAGAGGTTAATTAAAGTATGAATGAAGGACGCATAGTTCAGGTTATCGGTCCTGTAGTGGACGTTGAATTTACTGAAGGTAACATTCCTGCAGTTTTAAATGCATTACACATCAATCGTAAATCTCCTGAAACAGGCCAGGATCAGCTTTTGGTTTGCGAAGTACAGCAGCACTTAGGCGAAGACAGAGTTCGTTCAGTTGCTATGGATTCTACTGACGGTTTAGTTCGCGGTATGACTGTATTAGATACAGGTGAACCTATTAGAATTCCTGTTGGACCTAGCGTTCTTGGAAGAATGATTAACATTACCGGCGATGAAATTGATGGTAAAGGTAAAATTAATTCAGAATTTTATTCTGCAATTCACAGAAAATCTCCTCCATTTGCTTCTTTATCTACTAAAAAAGAAATGTTCGAAACAGGTATCAAAGTTATTGACCTTATCGAACCATTTACAAAAGGTGGAAAAACTGGTTTATTCGGTGGAGCTGGCGTAGGTAAAACTGTTGTTATTCAAGAATTAATCCATAATATTGCAAAGCATCACGGTGGTTATTCAGTTTTTGCTGGTGTTGGTGAAAGAACTCGTGAAGGTAATGACCTTTACATCGAAATGACCGAATCAGGCGTTTTAGCTAAAACTGCTTTAGTGTTTGGACAGATGAACGAACCTCCTGGAGCTCGTTCTAGAGTTGCTTTAACAGCTTTAACAGTTGCTGAATATTTTAGAGATCAAGAAGGAAGAGATATTCTTTTATTTATTGATAACATCTTTAGATTTATTCAAGCTGGTTCTGAAGTATCTGCACTTTTAGGCCGTATGCCTTCAGCTGTAGGTTATCAGCCAACTTTAGCAACTGAATTAGGTGAATTAGAAGAAAGAATTGCATCAACAGATAAAGGCTCTATCACATCAGTACAGGCAGTTTATGTGCCTGCAGATGACTTGACAGATCCTGCTCCTGCAAATACTTTTACTCACTTAGATGCTAAAACAGTACTTTCAAGACAAATTTCAGAATTAGGTCTTTATCCTGCAGTAGATCCATTGGATTCTACTTCCAGAATTATGGATCCTTTAGCAATTGGTTACGAACATTATAATACTGCTATGAGCGTTAGAAAAGTACTTCAAACATACAAAGAATTACAAGATATTATCAATATTCTTGGTATGGACGAACTTTCTGATGACGATAAACAAACAGTATTCAGAGCTAGAAAAATTCAAAAATTCTTCTCACAACCATTCTCAGTTGCTGAACAGTTTACAGGATTACAAGGTCGTTACGTTAAAATTGCAGATACAATCGCAGGATTCAAAGCAATTCTTAATGGCGAAGCTGATCATATTTCTGAAGGTTTATTCAGCTATGCTGGAACAATTGACGAAGTATTTGATAGACATAAAAAACAAAATAAATAGTCATAAACTAATATTAAGGAATTGACTATGAAGTTATTAGAATTAGATATCATTACTCCTGAGCAAATTTTATTTGAAGGAAAAGCTCAGTCAGTAACCGTTCCGGGAACAAAAAGCCCGTTTCAGGTTTTGTTTAATCACGCACCTATTGTATCATCGTTGGAAAACGGTCAGATTAAAATAGTTGATGACAACAACAAAACAATATTATTCAAGACCACTCAAGGCTTTATTGAAGTTAAAAGCAATAAAGTTAATATTTTAGTGGATAGCGCTGAAATTGAAGCTGTTTAACAGATTTTAATTTCTTATAATTTTTTAAAAAAAGCTGCTCAGATTTGAGCAGCTTTTTTTTATA
>CAIWET010000647.1 GCA_903911805.1 uncultured Ignavibacteria bacterium
CCATCTTTTTCCTAATTCCCCCTCTATCAAGAGGGGGCTAGGCGATGCACTGAGCTTGTCGAAGTGGGGTGTGTTTTTATTGGCTTTAAAAGTGACCACCCCGTCAAAACGTTCATGAATACACGTTTTACCACCCCTCCTTATAAAAGGAGGGGAAAATCTATGGTGGAATTAATATTTGTAGAGACAGGTCTAAGACCTGTCTTCTTCTATTAAATAGCGTAATTCTCCAGCAAAGCAAAGAATCGCGTTAAATAATTTCGCTATGTCATGCCGCACTTGATGCGGCATCTAGGTTTGAAAAAACGTCCTAGCCCAACCTATCACTAAATCCCTCTCCCAAGGAGAGGGACTTAAAGAAAAGCAATAGTAGCTCATTCATCCCTGAATGAGTGAATGCGCAGCATTCAAATTATTGATGTAATCCGAAGCGATTAAAATAATCTGCTTTACATTATTAAAAAAAACAAATAATATCTTGGTTTTATAATTTAATTTATTTAAGTTTGAAAAGTTACAATTAATTGAATTGAATAACATTATGAAAAAGTTTCTGCTTAATATTGTACTTATTTTAATGGCAAGTGTATCAACTTACTCTCAGGAGGTTGGAGATACCTTGTGGACATATAATTTTAACAAAGAATGGAGCCATATCAATTCAGCATTATTCTCGCCAGATGGACAATGGATATACGCAAATGCTGACTATCAAGGGAGTTTATTTACTTACAAATTTTCACTTGAAGGAAAAATTATTGAAAAAATTAATAACTTGAAGTCAGGGATTCATCAATTCTCCAAAGATGGAAAATTCTTTTGGACAGATAGTTTAGATAAATATGATGCAATTACTTTTAAAAAAGTAGATAGCTTAAAAAATCATAATCTCAAAAGTAAAATTTATAAGTGGATAATTAATGAAGATTTAAATATTGGCTTAATTGTTCACGGATTTGAAGCTCACTCTCTAAAAGATAAACATTTTGAAATATTTGATCCTAAAACAATGACAGTTACTCAATTAATTCAAAATCCTGACAGTACAGCGAGAATGTGGGATATAGATATTTCATCTGATGGTAAATATATTGCTCTATCAATTGATAAAGCTGTTGCAGATGGAGTCAATGAAAGAGTTGTTAGCAATAGAGTTGAAGTTTGGGATGCACAGGAATTAAAGCCTATAAAGGTATTAATAGAAGAAGGTAAGCAGATTGAAATATTGTCTGTTAAATTATCTAGTGATTCAAAGTATTTAATAGCAAAAGGTTTTAATTATATGAACCTCTACACAATCGACAAACTACAACTACAATATTTCTTTGATTTTTATCAATCTAAAGGTAAAATCCGCTCATGTCTTTTTTCAATTGATAATAAATATTTGTATTATGTAGTTGACAAAGCTGTTAAATTTAATTTAATGAATCTTAAAGAAGAAAAAGAATGGTTACAGCCTAATTCAAGTAATTTTCTAATTTCAAACCAAACTAATGATAAATTGTTATGTACTAATGCTATTAATTCGACTTTATATTTATTAGATAATAGAAGCAAAACATCAGTTTTAGATTCATCACAAGAAAGATTATTATTGGTAAATCAATCTATAAATGATTATATTGAAATTCATTCTACATATAAACAAGATCTTAATTTAACATACAATATTACAAATATTAATGGAAAACGAATGAGAACATCGAATATAAATATTCAATCAAATTCCAAATGCATTATAACAAAATTGGAATTATCTGATGGTGTTTATTTCTTTAATACAGAAATTAATGGGCAAAATTATCATTTAAAATTTATTAAGGATTAAACGACACACCCCACTTCGACAAGCTCAGTGCATCGCCTAGCCCCCTTTTGCTAGAAGGGGAATTAAGAGAAAGATGGATTCCTCGCTTTGCTCGGAAAGACCCTTCGAGAATTAAAAAAAAATACAGGTCACAGACCTGTCTCTGCAAATAATTATTCCACCATCGATTTTCCCCTCCTTTTATAAGGATGGGTGGCAAAACGTGTATTCATGCACGTTTTGACGGGGTGGTCACTTTTTTCATGCCTAATTATATTAACGTAGATTCCTGATTTCGATGGAATGACAATACATATTTTGCTGAACCAGATTCTTCGCTTTGCTTGAGAATGACGGCATAAAAAAAAAGACAGGTATAAGACCTGTCTCTACAATGTAAATTTCCTTCTCTTTAAGTCCCTCCCTTCAAGGGCAGGGATTTAGGGTGGGGTTAATGGTCATTATTTCAACTAAGATTCCAAAAATTCCAAAGCTATTTGTCTAAATTCTTCTCTTTTTGTAATCATATAAGGATGCTTTCCTTGATCAAATATCAATAAAAAGGAGTTTAAAATTCTATCAGTAACAACTTTCATTCTGTCGCCAATATTATCAATCAGTTCGTCTTCTTTGCTACCAACCGCCATAACATTTGCAGTGATATTTTCCAATTTGCCTTGAATTGTTGGCATTGCTGAATAAGCAACATCAAGGAATAATTGAATATCTTGATCAATTACATATTCCCAATCTCCACCGTGCTGTGCTTTCCAAAAAGCAGATGAGAGCAATTCAGATTTTGCCTTTCTCCTATTTTTTGCAATTCTTTCTGCGTGAGCAATTGTAATAGTTAAGCCAATGAAGCTATCTGCAATTAATTTAGTAATTCTCTCAGGTTGCAAAACTGCCATATTAAGTCCAACTAAAGCTCCACCACTAGTTCCAATAGCTTTTACTTTATCAATTCCTAAAAAGTCAAGCAAATGAAATCCACAATTTCCTGCATCATTCCAAAAGTAAGAATGTAAATTTTTCAGTCTTTCAGATTTTCCATAGCCTGGATAATCAAAAACTATTACTTTATAAAATTGAGAATAGAATGGGATTTCCAAATGGAACATTTCTGACGAAACAGCATTACCGTGCAATAGTAAAAG
>CAIWET010000648.1 GCA_903911805.1 uncultured Ignavibacteria bacterium
AACTCTTTTTTTATTTATATATTTAGTCTTTTTTTATTAAATAAATTATTATTAATTTTGATAAAGTTTTATAACTAATTTTGTGATATTATGAAGATTTTCAAATACTTAATATTTTTGCTTGTGGTATTTAGCAATCAAGCATTTTCATCAATCGATTCAACAGTTGTGCAAACCTTTACTTTTGATTCACTTTATAATCGAAGAGCAACTTTTGATTTGCCAAATTCTAATGAATCATATCGTAAGATTTTGATGGAATATCGCCTTAAGTGCGATCCACGAACAGCACACGACAAGTATAATTGTGGCGAATGGGATTATCTGACTTATAATGTAATTTATAAAAAATTAGGTGTAATGGATTCCACAATTACAAAAGATGCTTATTTGTACAAATTAAATTATCTTGCCAAAGATACTTTTGAGTACTCTGATAAGCAAGGCTGGGATCGTTATCTTATTAAAAATCAAGTAAGAACAATTACTGCTTTCGATAAAGATACTTTTAAACTAGATATTAATTCTGGAACAAAGACTTATAATTTCAATTCTGCAAAAAATAGAATTCAATTATATTATACCAAAGCTGAATTAAAATCTCTTGGATTGTCTAAAGGAACTTTTAATAGAATTGCATTAAATTCTTCAAGTACTGTAGAATTATCTAAAATGACAGTCAAGATTTCAAATTCAAGCTTAACAAATACAACAAGATTTGCAAATAATCCAGAATTAATTTTTGATACTTATTTTTGCGATAAATTCTCTGTAAAATCTGGTTGGAACGAAATCACATTAAATCAAGATTACACTTGGAATGGATTTACTGGTATTATTATAGATATCAGTTTTGAAAAAAGCACTGGAGACTTTAATCTATCAGGAGTTGATACCACTAAATCAATTTTTTCAAATACAGAAGATAATTATCTGAAATTTGATGGGAAAAATGATTATGTTTTCCTTGGCTCAATGCCCAAAATGAATGGTATAAACCAATTTACTTTTGAAACCTGGTTTAGAGTTGACGAATGGAATAAATGGGCTACTTTATTTGGAAATGGTCAAAATCAAATTGAATTAGGTGAGGTTGTAGGTGATTTATATATGGAAATCAGACCTCTTGTAAACTCTTATGCAAAACTAGCAAGCACCATTAAAATTGGCGCTTGGACTCATATTGCAGTTGTTTGGAATGGTACTCAATCAAACAATAGTTATAAAATGAAATTATATTTAAATGGTGAACTTCAAAGTATTACAAATAATGCTGTATTTCCAGATAAAACATCAAGTGCAGATTTGCTCTATTCGTTCAGTAATATGAGTACTCCTGCAAATTCGCTTAATGGTGCAATGAATGAGACAAGGATCTGGAATTATGCTCTAAGTGAAACAGAAATAAAAACTAATTTTTCAAAAACTCTTAATCCTACTGATTTCGATTATAAAAAATTAATTGCATATTATGCACCTACATTGTCATTAGATAAAATGATTTCTGAAGATAAAGTATCATTAAGTAAAATTGATGGTAAATTGATTGGTATTCCAAGAAATGAATTTTTGGAAGCAGAAGATTTATGCTTAAATCAACAGCAAATCAGTTTTAAACCCACAATCAGACTTATGAAATCAGTTTTCCAAAGCAAAACAGAAACTGTTACTAATACTGTAGATGCTCCAAAAGAACCATCAACATTAGTGAAATATAAAGTTGAGAATTTCAAACAAATTCCTGATCAGATCACTCCAGTTTATACTGAAAAATTCAATTATACATATAATGGTAGATTTCCAATAAGCACAGCAATTGCTGATTCAGCTGCTGCCACTTACAACAAAATAACTTTTGCTAATACAAAATTTAACTTTATTTCTAACATTTTCGAAAAAACTGAACCATTTGAAATCGGTAGATTTATTACTCCTTATGGTATTAATTTGGATTTAGGACCAGAAGGATTTTGTTGGACTTATGACGTAACAGATTACTCTGATTTATTAAAAGGCAAAATTGACTTTGCAGTAGGGAATCAACAAGAATTAGTTGATGTGAAATTCATTTTCATAAAAGGAACTCCTCCAAGAAACCTATTAACCAGAACAAAAGTTTGGGGAAATTTCCAAAGTGTTTCTTATGGTGAACTTTCAAATGACGACAGATTAACCGAAACCAAAGTAAATATAAACTCCGAAGCAAAAGAATTTAAATTAAAAACAAGATTAACAGGTCACGGACACAACTCAAATGATGGTAAACCACCACATTGCTGCGAGTGGAAAGACAATATTCATTATTTATACATTAATGGACAAGAAGCAGCAAATTGGAGCATTTGGCAAACATTGGATTGCGGAACTAATCCTGTTTACCCACAAGGTGGTACCTGGCCTCACGCCAGAGAAGGATGGTGCCCTGGTGATTTAGTTAAGGATTATGATTTTGAAGTAACAAAATTCATCCAACCTGGTACATCAACAATTGATTACGACATTACTCCAGTTCCTGACAATAACAAAGGTATGGCTGGTGGAAATTACTGGATGAACTTCGAATTACTACAATATTCAGCTGTAAATTTTGCTAAAGATGCTGAAATATATGATGTTGTTGCTCCAAGTAATAATCAATATTATTCAAGAAAAAATCCTATTTGCTCTCCCCCAGTTCTTAAAATTAGAAATAACGGAAATGCCGACATTACTTCATTGAAAATAACATATCACGTTTCAGGAGGCCAAGTTAGCACATTTGATTGGGCAAATAAAGTAGGGATTAAGCCGCATAGCACAGCTACAATTGAAATGCCTATAGCAGAAGCTAATTTCTGGGTGGGCGACAGCAAAAAATATTTTTATTCTACAATTACTGAAGTCAATGGCACTAAAGATGATTATGCCGATAACGACACTTATATTAGCAGCTTCAATATGCCAGATATATTAGGTGTAAATCCAGTATTTGCACTTAAAACTAATTTAAGAGGTGGAGATTTTTCATATAAAATTACTGATATGAAAGGCAAAGAAATTTTCAATCGCGGATCATTATTAAATAATACAAATTATATTGATACTTTAAGAATTCCTGAAGGTTGCTATAATCTTAAAATATTTGATATATATGGGTATGGCCTATCGTATTGGAACTATCCAGAACAGGGAAGTGGTTCATTAAGAGTATTAAACAATAAAGGAGCATTGATTAAAGCATTCAATCCTGATTGCGGATTCGGTTATGATTATTCATTCTACGTTGGCAATTACAACTATGTAGAAGAAAATAATTTTGAAACTTTAGTTGATTTATATCCAAATCCTGCTTCAGACTTTTTCTCATTCAAATCAAAATATGAAATGGGATTATCTGATATTACTGTTACTTCCTTGGATGGTACAGTAATTATCAGAGATAAGTCGTTTATTGGAATTGATTCTTCTAAAAAATATTCAATAGCTGATTATCCTCCTGGATTATATTATTTATCAATCAGCAATGGAACAATTACAATTAATAAGAAATTTATTAAAGAGTAATAGAACCAATTATAAAAACAAAAAAGGCAGGAACATTAAAACCTGCCTTTTTTTTTATATTTTATGAGGTTGTATCAATAGCAAGATAAAACATATTTTGTCATTCAAAGTGTAGCGATGAATCCAGTATATCAATCATTTACGAGATTGCTGGATTTCTCACTTCGTCGGAAATTATACTTTTGATACAATTTCATTAATTTATCTTTTTTCTTATAATTCTTTAATTTTAGATAATGACTTTTCAAGATTCTTGAGAATTTTAATTCGCTCATTATATAAAGTGGTGGTGAGAAATTTCATTTCAAATGGATTATCTTTTAAATCATTTTCAATTAATATTTCAAGTTTCGAAATCAGTACATTGTTGTCCTGAATTTCTCCTAAAATAGTCTGTTGTTTTTTGAATGTATTTAATTTTTCTTTTGATATTGCTAAAGGTTTTGACAATATTTCAGTTAAATATCGATACTTTTTTAGGGCAATTCTAAGGGAATGGACTGTATCTAAGTTATTTACATCTACTTGTTGAAATTTATCATTTAATTGGTTAGATGCACTTGTTAGAATTATTTCTAAGATTTTCAAATTCAGTTTTTCTTCTGGCATTTCTTTAACTTTTAAAGTTATAAATAAAATAATGCCTTCAATTTCTATTAAATTCAGGTTTGTAAGTGAATTTAAAGCTAATGCTACTAACCTGATTTCATCGCTTTTAAATTTATCAATTAAAAAAGTCAAATCTGGGATTTCAAAGTCGTAACCTGATAATTTAATAAGCTGAACTTGAGTATCTCTAAGATCATTTAATGATTTCAAGAGTTTTTTTAAATCTTTTCTTAAAAAGTCAGAATATTTTGAAGTACCTAATTGTCCAATTAAGTTAGAAAATGCTAGTAATCTTCTTATACTTACTCTTAAATCGTGGACATTTTTTTCTGAGAAATCACTTATTGTTGCTGAATATAATTGAAAAAAAGTATCACGATATGTGACTAAATTTTTTGTAAAATACTCTTTTAGATTTTCCATTATAGCAATTCAGCAAATATAATTAAATTCAAAATACAAAAATAATGAATTAGTGTTAATGTTCAGTTAAGATTGACGCTATTCTATATCAATTATTAAATTTTCTAAATTCCAACGCGATTTTACAGAAATTTCTTTAATTAATGAGAACTTTTCAGCAAATTTAAATGGGAAAGAATATCCAGACGAATAATTCCCATTATTGTCTGAGTCTTGGTAACCCCAAATTATATAATCTCCTGCTGGAACATCCTCAAAAATGAAATCTTTGGTTTTAATTTTAGTTATTAATTTATGCTTAGTTTCTTTGTTTATCATTTCGATAACGTAGCTTCCATCGTAATTGCTAGCAGTTTTAATTTTACCAGAAACTTTAGAATAGGCTCTTCTGTCCTCAGTCTTGAAAGAATATTTCAGCACTGTATCTTTTTTAATACTAATTCCACTTATACTTTTTAATCCCTTTAAGTCTAATTTTAAATTATACCATTCTTCATTATTCAACGCCACTTTTGGTGCAATTTTTAAATAATTTGAATTTATAAAATTCATTTCAAATGGCACATCAGACTTCTTATTATCTTTTAAAGCTATTCTTTGCAAGAATTGAGCTGTATCAATAGAACTGCTGAAACCAATACGAAAATCAGGATTTAACGAAATTTTTGTCAATGAATCCTTTAGATTAATTCTGTTTAATGCTGGAGCGAGAGTATCATTTATTCCTACGGAATAAAATTTTGCTGCATTAATCGTATCGTCAATTGCATTACCAACAGTATCTTTTATTGAATTATCAGTATTAACTTTAATAATATATTTAAGGTCTTTTTCTAGTTTTGTAAAATTCAGAATTATTTGAGTAGCTGATTTTTTAGATATAAATGAACCGCTTGCATTCTCGATAAAGTTACCTAATGAATCTGTTAGAATAAAAGATTCATTTTTAATTGAGAAAGTATCAATTGGCTCACTAAAGCTAACCATTGCTTGATTTTTAAATAATCCCTCGGCAGTAAATAGTCCAGGCTTCACTTTGTCAATAGGTCTGCCAATCTTCATCATTATTGGTTTTGATGTTCCATTTTCTACCTTTACATCTGATGATACTGTTCCAAATTGGTCATTACCTTCTTCATATACGCTTACTTTTTCTTTCTTTTTAAAAATAAAGATTCGATAAGTACCATCTTTAAGCGCTTGGAATTCAAATTTTCCTGACATTCCAGCTTGAGTTTTATAAGCAGGAGCTGTATGATTAATATTCAATGTATCAGGATTAATTTCATCGATTTTATAAGCTATAACGTAAGTCCCCTCAGGTTTTTCGTCAGCAATTATTCCCTGAATTTTACCGCTATCTAATTTATTTCCTGTTGAAAAAACAATTGAAAAAGCGTCATTAGGCTTATTACCTTTTAAGTCGTTATATTCAGTACCAATAACAAAAAAGTATGTTGTATTGCTGTCTAATGGTTCTGCAAACTCGACATCAAGATTTTTACCATTCCAATCAAAATTCATTTTTTTTATCGGAGAAATAAAAATATTTTCAATAACTTTATTTTTATCCATATATTTGTTAAACTCAATTTTGATATTATTTTGATTGAAGTTTAAAGTTCGATTATTTGGGCTAAAATTCAATATCTCGGGAGGAGTTTTATCTGGAGGTCCACCACTCGGAGGTTGTGGATTGGCGCAGGAAGTCAGCCATATCGAGATTGAGATTAAGGATAATATTTTTATATAATTATAAGTATTCATTATGCAATTAGAAATTAAAGATAAACAAATATTACAAATTGTAAACTTTTTAAAAATCAAAAATAAGAAAATTTTACATTGGATAGCCATAATTGAATTATTTTTTGAAAGAAT
>CAIWET010000649.1 GCA_903911805.1 uncultured Ignavibacteria bacterium
TAATATTGTTATGATATTGTTATTTTTTAATATTTATTGAGTAAATTTTGCACATTGTTAGCAACATTTGGATATATTTTTTAGAAAATATTTTCATGTTACAAACAAAACAGTTAAATTGCACTTGGCATTTTGTGTAATTCAGAAAAAGTAATTGTTGAATAAAATGGTAAAAACAATTAAACCACTGAAATTAAACAGCTTAAATTGCTAACAAAATGTTTTTGCAGTATTTTTAAAAGAAAATGATAAAAATAATTACTGCAAAGGAAATGAAAATTAAATTTGATTTGATACATAAAAAGGAGATCTTCTTTTATGACTGACAAAAAATTTGCCACAATTGACGGTAACGAGGCTGCAGCGTTCATAGCATATAAATGCAATGAAGTATGCGCAATCTATCCAATCACACCATCTTCAAATATGGGTGAATGGGCAGATGAATGGTCCTCAAAAGGTATTAAAAACTTATGGGGTATTGTGCCAACTGTTGCAGAAATGCAAAGTGAAGGCGGAGCCGCTGGTGCTGTGCACGGATCATTGCAAGCTGGCGCATTAACAACAACTTTTACAGCATCTCAGGGACTTTTATTAAAAATCCCTAATATGTACAAAATTGCAGGAGAATTAACTTCTACAGTATTCAATATTAGTGCAAGAGCATTAGCTTCTCACGCATTATCAATCTTTGGTGACCATTCAGACGTAATGGCTGCTCGTTCAACTGGTTTTTCAATGCTTGCTGCAGCAAATGTGCAGGAAACATTGGATTTGGCATTAGTTGCTCAAGCTGCAACATTACGCTCTAGACTTCCTGTTTTATTCTATTTCGATGGATTTAGAACTTCACACGAAGAATTGAAAGTAGAAATGCTTTCAGAAGATATTTTACGCGATATGATTTCTGACGATTTAGTAAGAGAACACAGAATGCGTTCTTTGAATCCAGAAAGACCTGTTATTCGTGGAACAGCACAAAATCCTGACGTTTTCTTCCAAAATAGAGAAACAATTAATCCTTATTATGATGCTGCACCAGCAATTTTCCAAGAAGAAATGGATAAATTCGCTAAGCTTTCTGGTAGAGAATATAAATTGTTCCAATATGTTGGAGCTCCAGACGCAGAGAACGTTGTAATTTGTATGGCTTCAGGATGCGATACTATACACGAAACAGTAGATTATTTAGTAGAAAAAGGCGAAAAAATTGGCTTGATTAAAGTTAGATTATATCGTCCATTCGACATTAAAGCATTTATGGAATCATTACCAGCTACAACCAAGAAAATCTCAGTTCTAGACAGAACAAAAGAACCTGGTGCAAGTGGCGAACCAATGTATCAAGATATTTTAACTGCTTTGATTGAAGGTCTTGCACATGGTTATGGCGATGTAAAAAATATGCCATTAGTCGTTGGTGGTAGATATGGTTTATCTTCAAAAGAATTTACACCAGCAATGGTTAACGGAATTTATGAAGAATTGAAAAAAGATAAACCAAAAAATCACTTCACAGTTGGTATTAATGATGACGTTACTCATACATCAATTGATTATGATCCAGAATTTACTTTAGACGAAAGTCATTTAGTTCAGGCATTATTCTTTGGTTTAGGTGCTGACGGTACAGTTGGAGCAAATAAAAACTCAATCAAAATTATTTCTGATAATACAGATAATTATGGACAGGGTTATTATGTTTATGATTCTAAAAAAGCTGGTACATTAACAGTATCTCACTTAAGATTTGGTGATAAACCAATCAGAAAACCATATTTGATTTCAAAAGCAGATTTTATTGCTTGCCATCAAACAGTATTCATTGAAAAATATGATATGTTGAAATCAATTAAAAAAGGTGGAACATTCTTATTTAATACTCCTTTCTCAAAAGAAGAAGTATGGAATACATTGCCAACATCAGTTCAAAAGCAAATAATTAAAAAAGAAGTAAAATTCTTTGTAATTGATGCTCAAAAAGTAGCTCAAAATTCAGGAATGGGTAGAAGAATCAATACTGTAATGCAGGTTTGTTTCTTTGCAATTTCCGGTATTTTACCAAGAGAAGAAGCAATTGAAGCTATTAAAGATTCAATTAGAAAAACTTATGGTAAAAAAGGCGACGAAATCGTTAAAATGAACATTCAAGCTGTTGACAATACTTTAGCAAATCTTTATCAAGTAGAATATACTGATTTAGTAAATGGAACTTATGATATAGCTGAATCAGTATCAGACAAAGCACCAGAATTTGTAAAAAATGTTTTAGGCGAAATTTTAGCAGGTCGTGGAGACGCTTTACCAGTTTCAGCATTCCCTAAAGATGGAACTTTCCCATTAACTACAACAAAATGGGAAAAAAGAAATATTGCTTTAGAAATTCCAGTATGGGACGATGTTACTTGTATCCAATGTGGCAAATGTGCAATGGTATGTCCTCACGCAACAATCAGAATTAAAGTATATGATCCTAAATTCTTAGAAAATGCTCCTTCTACTTTTAAAGCAATGGAAGCAAAAGACAAAGAATGGGAAGGAATGAAATATTCTATTCAAGTTGCACCTGAAGATTGTACTGGTTGCGGCGTTTGCGTTGAAGCTTGCCCAGCTAAAAACAAATCAAATACAAGTCTTAAAGCACTTTATATGCAGGATCAGTTACCATTGAGAAAAGATGAAGCTGAAAACTGGGAATTCTTCCTTGGTTTACCTGAATATGACAGAAATAAAATCAAAGTTTCCCAAATCAAATCACAGCAATTACAATTGCCATTATTTGAATTCTCCGGCGCTTGCTCTGGTTGCGGTGAAACTCCATATATTAAATTAGTAACTCAATTATTTGGTGATAGAACTGTTATTGCAAATGCAACAGGTTGTTCATCAATTTATGGAGCAAACTTACCAACTACTCCTTATGCAATCAATGCAGACGGAAGAGGTCCAGCTTGGTCAAATTCATTATTCGAAGATAATGCTGAGTTTGGATTTGGTATGAAATTAGCAATTGACAAACAAGAAGAGATTGCTCAACATTTATTACCAAAATTTGCAAGTGTTTTAGGCGATGATTTAGTATCAGCAATATTAAATGCTTCTCAGAAAGACGAATTATCAATTAGTCAACAAAGAGAAAGAATTACAATATTAAAAGATAAATTAATTGGCAATACTGATCCTGATACAAAATTATTAATTAGCGTAGCTGATTATTTAGTTAAAAAATCAGTATGGATAATTGGTGGTGACGGTTGGGCTTATGATATTGGTTATGGTGGTTTAGATCACGTAATCGCAAGTGGTAAAAACGTTAATCTATTAGTTCTTGATACTGAAGTATATTCAAATACAGGTGGTCAAGCATCAAAATCAACTCCATTAGGCGGAATTGCAAAATTTGCTGCAAATGGTAAAACTATGAAGAAAAAAGATTTAGGTGCAATGGCTATGACTTACGGATATGTTTATGTAGCATCAATAGCTATGGGTGCAAAAGATGACCATACACTTAAAGTATTTTTAGAAGCTGAAGCTTATGATGGACCATCTATCATTATTGCTTATTCACATTGTATTGCCCACGGTATTGATATGTCAGCACCATTAAAACAACAAAAAATGGCAGTTGATTCAGGACAGTGGTTACTTTATAGATATAATCCAACATTAGAATTAGAAGGTAAAAATCCATTTATATTGGATTCAAAAGCACCTAAAATTCCAGTTCATGAATATCTAATGAGTGAAAACAGATTCAGAATGCTTGCAAAAGCAAATCCAGAATTAGCAAAGACACAATTCAAACAAGCACAAAAGAACGTTGATGCTAGATTTAAATATTATCAGTATTTAGCTGATAGATCATTTGGACTATAAGTAAATTTAATGGAGAAGATATGAATTTAAAAACAAAATATTTAGGTTTGGAATTACGCTCACCGCTTGTAGTTTCTGCATCTCCAATATCAGAAGATATTGATAATATTAAAAAGATGGAAGATAGCGGCGCCGCTGCTGTAGTTCTACATTCAATTTTTGAAGAACAGTTTGTTATTGATCAGAAAAACTTATTCTATCATACTGAGAATTTAACCAATGTTGGCGCAGAGGCAACAAGTTATTTCCCAGAAGCTGACGAGTATAGATTAGGTCCTGATGAATATCTTAATCATATTAAAAAAGCAAAAGAATCGGTAGAAATACCAATTATTGCTAGCTTAAATGGTTCTTCAGTTGGTGGTTGGATTGATTTTGCAAAAAAATTAGAATCAGCTGGAGCTGATGCTATTGAGTTAAATCAATATTATATCCCTACTGATTTTGATATGACCGCTGAAGTTATTGAAAATAATTATATTGAAGTAATTAAAGCAGTTAAATCAGCTGTTAAAGTTCCAGTATCAGTAAAATTGAGTCCATATTTTACTAATGTAGCAAATATGGCTAAAAAAATTGATGCAACTGGTGCTAATGGTTTGGTATTATTTAATAGATTTTATCAGCCAGATATTGATATCGAACATCTTGAAGTTAAACCTCACATTCATTTGAGCAATTCTAATTCAACAAGATTGCCAATGAGATGGATTGCGATTCTTCACGGTAAAGTTAAAGCAGATTTAGCAGCAACATCTGGTATTCATACAGGCGAAGATGTGTTGAAAATGCTTTTAGCTGGTGCTAATGTTACTATGCTTTGTTCATCAATTTTGAAATATGGAATTAATCATATTTCTCATATTGAATCAGAAATAGTAAAATGGTTAACTGAAAAAGAATATGAATCAGTTCAACAAATGATTGGTTCTATGTCACAGATGAAATCTGCAGAACCTTCATCTTTTGAAAGAGCTCAATATATGAAAGCACTTTCAAGTTATAAATTCTAATTTTTAGAATTATGTATATTAAGACCGGTTAGGAATAATCGGTCTTTTTTTTATAATTAAACATCTTAAAAAATGAAAAAAGCTATTTTTTTAATTTTGCTAAATTTATTCAGTCTTAATGCAATGTTATTAGCTGAAAAGAAAATAATTATTGATAAATCATTAGATAAATATTTTGAGCAAAAGAAAGTTTTTGGAACTTTTATTTTGACTAGCCTTGATAAATCAATAAAAATTGCTAATAATGAATTATATAATACTCAATATACACCAGCAAGTACATTTAAAATCCCAAATACGATTATTGCATTAGAATCTGAAGTAATCAAAGATGAAAACGAAATTATAAAATGGGATGGGGTAGAGCGTTGGTTGAAATCCTGGAATCAGGATACTGATTTGAAAATGGCTATGCAAAACTCGACTGTTTGGTTCTATCAAGAGCTTGCCAGAAGAGTTGGTAAAGAAAAAATGCAATCTTATCTCAAAAAAATTGAATATGGAAATAAAAATATTAATGGTGGAATTGATAAATTTTGGCTTTCAGGTGATTTGAAAATTTCACCAAAAGAGCAAATTGATTTTCTAAGAAAAGTATATTTAAATAATTTTAAAGGCATTTCAAAAAGGTCAATTGATATCACTAAGGCAATTATGTTGAGAGATAGTACAAATGAATATAAAATCAGAGCAAAAACTGGCTGGTTTGGCTCTGGAGATTATGTTGGTTGGTATGTAGGATGGGTGGAAACGAAAGATAACACTTATTTCTTTGCTACTTGCATTGAACCTTTCATTGATTCCAAAACTCAAAAATATATAATTTCAGATGATGAATTTACCAAAGCCAGAATCGATATTACATATGATATTTTAAGAGAATTTAAAATTATCAAATAAAGAATAGATACTAAATATTAATCACTTGTAGTTTTTTCTTGGTACGATTTTTGCTAATTTAACACTGTTAGATGTATTTTAGTAGATTTATTGTAAAAAATCGTAATGAGAGTATTGATAGGATATTTAGGAGAGAATCTAGGACTGATTTATTCCACTCCGCTCGCAAAGCAGATAAAATCTGATTTTTCGGATGCACATATTACTTGGGCTGTATCAAAATCATCAAAATATATTTTAGATGGTAATCCTGATATAGATGAGTATTTGATTTTAGATGATAACAACACGATTAATGGTGTTGATATATATAAGTTTGCAGATGAGAAATATAAACAAAATATATTTGATGAGGTCATATTTAGCCAAATCTCTTATAATTTTTCAAACTACGATGGAGTTTTAAGAACTTCAATTTTAAAAGCATATAAAAATAAATACACAATACCTCTAAATCCATATTTATATTTAAATGAGTTAGAAATGGATGAAGTACAAAACTTTGTTTCTTCCAACTTTATATTTAAGTTTAAAAATAAAATATTGATAGATTGTAGTTCAGAATCAATCATCACTCCTCAATTCGCTTATGATTTATCATTAAAAATAGTTGACTTTTTACCAGATACTTGTGTTGTTTTGACTGAATTTCCTGCCAATACTGATACCTATCAAGAGATAATTGATGGAAGTCATTTGAATTTGAAACAATTTGCGTAT
The DNA here is from genome assembly GCA_903911805.1 of uncultured Ignavibacteria bacterium. GTDB lineage: Bacteria > Bacteroidota > Ignavibacteria > Kapaibacteriales > UBA2268 > CAIWET01. Next base: position 6,513 of record CAIWET010000649.1, read on the forward strand.
TTAACAAATTATATGAATTTAATTGTTGGATCAAATGATTCAATAATTGAAGCATCTCAAAGCGATTTAGGTAAACAAGTGCCCACAATCTTACTTTATGATTCAAATTCTACTAAACTAAATTCATTAAAATACGATTTGGATTATTGGGAAATAAATAATGATCATATTATTGAATTATTTGGGTTATCAGAAGAAAAGTTAATTGGAGCTATTGAAGCAATATTTGAAATGGGTGGTATATCAACATTAGATTTATTTAATGAATTATTACCAAATAAATATTCAAAATATTTAGATGAATTGTTACAAAAAATCAATGAAACAGATGACATAAATTTAGTTAGTAAATCATTGTTAAATTTTATAAGAAGAAATGGTTGGAACTTTCAGCTTATTGAATTTACAAAAGATTTCATATTAAGCCCAGAATATATTTTAACAAACAATTATTTTAATCAAATAAGTGAATCTCTAAATGAATATCTTTTAAATGGAATTTCGGGAATTTCAGAGGATAAAATGTATAATAAAAATGATGATGATGATAGCACAATTGATATTGAATTATTAGATTTCATTGCTTTCGGTAGTAATGATGACGAAAATGTAAATTATAATTATTTAGATTTACTCGAAAATGAAACAAAAGAAGAAAAAAAGGATTACTTAATTTCTGCAATTGTTTCTGTTTATAATGCTGAGAAATACATCAAAGGGTGCTTAGACGACTTAGTAAATCAAACAATTTTTGATAAAACTGAAGTAATAATTATTGATAGTTGTTCTCCACAAAATGAATTTATCATTATTAACGAGTATTTAAAAAAATATCATAATATTAAATATTTCAGAACTGAAAAAAGAGAAACAGTTTATCAAGCATGGAATCGTGGAATTGAATTAGCAAGTGGTAAATATCTAACCAATGCAAATACTGATGATAGACATAGAAATGATGCTTTCGAAATTTTAACAAATTTATTGGATCAAAATCTGAATATTGGAATTGTATATGCTGATTCTTTAATTACTAATATCGATAACGACACAATTGAAAAAACCAAGTCATTAATCAAATATGAATGGCCTGATTATAATTTAGGGGTTTCATATACTACAAGTATCTTTGGTCCTCATCCAGTTTGGAGAAAGTCAGTACATAATAAAATTGGATTATTTAAAGATGAATTTAAAATTGTTGCTGATTACGAATTATTTACCTCTATGGCAGCAAATTTTGGAGCACTTCATATTAATGAAACATTAGGATTATATTTAGAGCGGAAAGATAGTGTGAGTGGTGCTGGAAACAGAACTGAAATTTTAGCTGAAAATGAATTATTAAAAGAAAAATTTAATGAATTATATTCAATGAATCAAATATTTCCTAATCTAAAAGATTTGACTAGAAATGAAGAAAAATCAATTATTAATTTTACTTGGGCTAATACTCTTGCTTTTGGACCATACACCTCATTTCAAAATGCTTCAAAATATTATGAAGCTGCTTTAGATAATAGTCAAGAAAATACTGATTTTTATATTCAAATGGCAAAATTAATAAGAAATAATCTTGGCTTATTAATGTTTAAAATTGGCAAAAATGAAGATGCTAAAACATTTTGGAGAAATAATTATGATTTTAAAGATTCTGTTGAAAACTTAAAGATTTTAGAGAATATTGAAAATGATGATCCCAATTATTCAGTCGAGATGCTTTATCCTTCAATATTAATTAATGATATTCTATGTCCATCTCAAAGTTCAATAAAAGTAAAACTTGATGAAAACGGGAATTTTATATATTACCCAAATAGTACAATATTTTTAGATGTTTTTAATGGTGCTAATGGTGTAGATATTAGTAATGAAGAATTACTTGATATTAAAAATAAAAAA
>CAIWET010000650.1 GCA_903911805.1 uncultured Ignavibacteria bacterium
TTAAAGCTCAGCAAAAAAGATCCTGAACATTTATCTATTTCAGAAAAAAAAGAAATTATTAAATTGTTCTTTCTATGTAACGAAGAAAATATGATTTTTCCTTATAAAAGATATAATGAATTATACAATAAGTCAAAAAATGAGAATAGTTACGCAAACTTTTCATCTAATGATTTTCTTGATTTGCAGGTATGGTACTTATTAACCTGGATTGGACCAATTTCTCGCAATTCAAATTTCATTCAGAGATTATTTATTAAATCCAGAGATTTTACTATTTCTGAACGTGACATACTAATTGATTTTCATTTTGAAATATTATCGAAAATCAAAAAAAATATGATAAATTTGAGCAAATTAGGACAAATTGAATTATCTTGCTCTCCCCTATTTCATCCTATTTTACCGCTTTTGTGCGATTCAAATTCTATGCACGAGGCAATGTCAGATAAACCATTACCAAATCCTGTATATAAATTCAAAGAGGATGCAGATTTTCAAATTTCAGCAGCTAAAGAATACTTCAATTCTAATTTTTCTCAAAACCCTTCTGGATTTTGGCCTTCCGAAGGGTCAATTTCTAATGAAGTTTTGAATTTGATGATTAAAAATGGGATAAAATGGGTAGCGACCGATGAAGAAATTTTACATAATTCATTAAATCATAAGCAACATCATCTTGATAAATATTTCCCCTGGATTTATGAAAATGAGAATGGTGAACAAATCTCAATTATTTTTAGAGATCATTATTTGTCAGATAGTATCGGATTTCAATATTCCAGATGGAACCCTTTTGACGCAGCAAATGATTTTATCGGAAAAATATTAAATATTAGAAATGAATTAATCAATAATTTCGGTGGTGATATACTTGATAAAGCTTGCATTCCGATAATTTTAGATGGAGAAAATTGCTGGGAATTTTACAAAGAAAACGGTGTTCATTTTTTGAGAGAATTATATAAACAACTTTCTGAAAATGATTTAATTGAAACAATTACTTTTTCGGAATCATTGAATTATTGCGATAGAAAATTACAATCAGTAACTGCTGGTTCATGGATTAATGCAAATTTCAATATTTGGATGGGGCATAGTGAACATATAGAAGCTTGGTCAATGCTTGGAAGAATTAGGAATTTAATCGAAACCAAAAAAAACGTAATCACATTAGATAAATACAAAGAAGCCTTAAAAATTATTTATATAGCAGAAGGTTCTGATTGGTTCTGGTGGTATGGTGATTCGCATTTTGCACCAAATAAATATGATTTTGATGTATTGTTCCGCTATCATATTGCAAAAATTCATGAGATAATTGGTGAAGAAATCCCAATGAATGTATATGAACCAATTAGTTTAGTAAAAAAAGCTGATTTGATAATTTACCCAATAGAGAAAATTTCTCCTGAATTAGATGATGACTTGAATTGGGATAATTCTGGTATCATCAATGTAAAATTAAATATGTCAACAATGCATCAAATTGGTGAAATTCTTGATAGTGTAAATTTTCAATTTGATGATTTAAAATTTTATCTAAGACTTGGATTCGCAAGAAAATTAAATAATAATGATAATATTGAAATTGATTTCAATGGTGAAAAATTAATTTATTCAATTGATTCCATATCCAAATCAGATCAGGATTTTGCATTTAATTATAATGATTATTTATATTTTTTGAAAAATCTAAATGAAAATAAGATTTGTAAAATCTCAATTAAAATTATTAATTCAGATGGTACAATTTTATATCCATGGCAAGGTGAATACAAAATCAATTTATAAATTAGCTGGAAGCTCTCCTTCAATTCTTGCCATTACTGTAGTGGCAAGGCAGTTTCCGATTAAGTTAACGCTTGTACGAGCCATATCCATTACTTCGTCAACTCCGAGTATCAATGCGATTGCTTCTAATGGTAAGCCAAAGGTCACTAATGTACCTGATAAAATCACCAAAGAAGCTCTTGGTACTGCTGCTATTCCTTTTGTTGTTAACATTAATGTAAACATTATTGCCAATTGTTGCCCTAAGTCCAAATGAACACCAGCAGTTTGAGCAACAAAAATTGATGCAATTGCCAAATAAAGAGTGGAACCATCTAAATTAAATGAATATCCAGTTGGTATTACAAATGATACTATTCTTTTAGGGACTCCAAAAGCAACCATATTTTCCATTGCCAACGGTAATGCAGCATCAGAAGATGTTGTTGAGAAAGCAATCAAAGCAGGTTCTTTAATTGCTTGATAAAATTTCTTTATTGGAATTTTGAAAATGAATAAAATTGGTATAAACACTCCTAAGATAAAGACTATTAAGGCAGCATAAAGAGTAAAAACTAATTTCCCAAGATTTACTAAAACACCTAATCCACTATGCCCAACTGTATAAGCCATTGCTGCTCCAATACCTATTGGGGCAAACTTCATTACAATCCCAGTGAATTTGAACATAATTTCAGACAAACTCTCTGAAAATTCAATCATAAATTTACGATGCTTGTCTGGTACTTGGGTTAAAGCAATAGCAAATAGAATCGTAAAGAATACAACTTGCAGAACATCGTTATTTGCAGCAGCTTCAATAAAACTCTTAGGCACTACGTGTTCCAGAATTGATTGGAAAGTAGCTTTTTCAGCTGGTGCTGTAACTGTTGGAGTAGTCGATACCGAAGGTGGTGGTAAAACGACACCAACACCTGGCTGAGTAATATTCACTGCCCCCAAGCCTATTATTAATGCAATAGTAGTAACAATTTCAAAATAAATCAAAGATTTGATTGCTAATTTCCCAACAGCTTTTAAATCTGTAGAATGCCCAGCAATTCCAACAACTAGAGTACCAAAAAGAATCGGAACAATGATTGATTTAATCATTCTAATAAAAATATTAGATAATACTTTTAATTGAAGTGCAACTTCAGGGAACATCCAACCTATAAAGACACCCAAAATCATCGAAATAATTATCCATTGGGTTTATTAAAAATAAAAAA
>CAIWET010000651.1 GCA_903911805.1 uncultured Ignavibacteria bacterium
GTGGAGTAGATTTGTTTTTTGTTTTATCTGGTTTTTTAATCGGTGGTATTTTAATGAAAAACAGAAATTCAGAATCTTATTTTAAAACTTTTTATATAAGAAGATTCTTTAGGATTTTTCCATTATATTATTTAGTTCTATTGCTTTTAATAATAATTTCGACGAAATTGGGGAATATTCCAGGCATTTATTATGCTACTACTCCGAATTGGGCTTATTTGACTTATACTCAGAATATTTATTCAATTTTCAATTTATTACCTTCTGGAATAACCTGGTCTTTAGCAGTTGAAGAGCAATTCTATTTGTTCTTTCCTCTCTTGATTTTTTATATTAAACCAAAGTATTATATAAAAGTATTTATTTTTGGTTTTATTTTAGCAAATATTTTAAGATTACTTTACCCAGAACAAGTTTACTTAGAGTTGTTAATTTTTAGAATTGATGCTCTTATAACAGGAGCAGCAATAGCTTATTATTTGCAAATAAATGACATTAAAGAAAAATTAGTTAATAAAACCAAATTATTATTTCTTTTATTAATTTCATTAATTGTAATTTTATCCTTATTGATTATTTCAGATTTAATATTATTACCTGTAATTAATACAACACTTTTATTTATTTTCTTTGATTTCATTTATGGACTTATGATTATTCTGGCAGTTATTTGCAAAGATAATCTTTATTCAAAATTTTTGAGAAATAAATTATTACAAAAGATAGGATTAGTATCTTATGGTATATATTTATATCATTGGATTGTATTAGGAGCTGTTTTTAAATTTATTAATAAAAGTAGTCCTAATCTTAGTAATAGCTATGAATTATTATTGATATTGTTGTCAATTGGAATTACTTTTGGTGTTTCTTTATTATCATATTATATATTTGAAAAACCATTTTTGAAAATTGGTTTAAAAGCAAAATATTAATTTTCAATAAAAATTTTCCTTAACTTTAAAAACAAACTTAATAATGCAAGATTTATTGCTACATTGCGGCGAATTAAATTAATTGTACTCTCGCATTCTTTAATTGATTTGCGTATATCTTTCATCCCATAACTTGTTGCAAATTTCATTATAGTTTCTTTTTGATCTTGATTGATTATTGCCTTTTCTTTGTATAATAATCTATAGGATTCCACATCTCTTAGCCAAACTAAAAGTAATAATATAAAATTTTCGACTTCTTTTTTATCTTTTGCCTTAGAAATTTCTTCAATCATTTCCATTAAATCAACTCTATAAATCTTTTTCTTAAAGGAAATTCTTAATATATCAACAACCATATTTCTTTTAGCTAATATTCCTTCATCTACAAATTCTAAAGCTTTAGTATAACTTCCTTCAGCAAGACCTGAAATTAATTTTGCTGTAATTTCATCAAGATGATTATAAGTCATTAAAGCTTGAGTGATATGATCATTCGATAAATTGTCAAATTTTATTTTTTGGCAACGAGATAATATAGTTTGTAAAATATTATCTTTTCTATTTGTCGTCAAAATAATTGTAACATTTGGATGCGGTTCTTCCAATGTTTTAAGAAAAGCGTTAGCGGATTCCTGAGTTAATTCATCTGCTTTAGATATAATTACAAATCTACGTCCTTCTGAATTAGATGAGAAAGATAAATTCTTTTTCAAATCTCTAATAGTGCCAATTTTAATTTGATTTGCATTTTTTAATTCAATTTTATGATAAGGATTATTAGTTTTCTGTTCATAATTCTCCTTTAAACTATCGATTTGTTCTTCGCTGAGTTTAGTTATAGGATTATCAGAATCGCTCTTGCCAGTTCCAGCTGGAATTGAATGAATATAAGTTATATTCGGATGTTGAAACGAACTGATTAATTTACAATCAGAACAAACATCACAAGCATAAATCATTTCATTCTCAATAAAAGTATTTTTACAATTCATTACTTTTGCAAATTCAATCGCAACTGCTTCTTTTCCAATACCTTCAATCCCATAAAAGCAATAAGAATGAGCAACTCTATTATCTGAAATTGCTTTTGTAATGATTTTTTTTATCCTTTGTTGACCAAATATTTTTTTCCAAGTCATAAAATTTTGCTAAGTTCGTTTATATAATTACTTTTTGCACTTTTTGTAAAGTCGAAAATAAAAAAAAAAATTTTAATAAGGTAATAAATTATAAATATAAATGGATTAATGAGAAATGGCTAAAAAAACTTCCCCAAAACAGACCACCGATGTTTCAAATTCTCCTACTATAGATCAAGAAGATAGAGTTATAGTTAATGTTCATAAAAATTTCGGCGATATCCAACGCCCAATCGTTTTTGATGAATCAATTCCTTATCACGTTCAACTCAATCTTTCCAAAGATGACCTAATCTTTGCCCTAAAAAATATGATGCTGGCTCGCCGTTCAGACGATAAACATCTGATTTTGGTAAAACAAGGTAAATCTTTCTTCCATATTGGAGGATCTGGCCACGAAGGAACTCAAACTGCCGTAGCTATGGCTATGAAAAAGAAATATGATTGGGGATGGACTTACTATAGAGATATCGCTTTCTCTTATGGAATGGGATTTACTCCAAAAGATTACTTTTTATTAGCATTTGGTAAACCAGAAGACCCAGCTACAGGCGGAAAACAAATGCCTGGACATTATGGTCATCCAGAATTAAATTTACCTACACAATCTTCACCTACTGGTACTCAATTTTTAAATGCTGTTGGTACAGCTTTAGCCGGAAAAATGGACGGAACAAACGAAATTTCTTACGTTGCATCCGGTGAAGGAACCACTAGCCAAGGAGAATTCTACGAAGCAGTAAATTGGGCAACCCGCGAGAAACTGCCTGTGTTATTCCACATCCAAGATAATGGATATGCAATATCCGTTCCTAGAGATAAACAATCTTCTGGTGGCGGCGTAGGTGTTTCTTTTGGAGGATATGAAAATATTATGGTAAATACTTATGACGGTACAGACTTTTTTATTTCATATAAAGTAGCTTTAGATGCCGTTGAATATATGCGCTCCGGAAAAGGTCCAGCTTTACTTCACGCTAACGTAGAAAGATTGCTCCCTCATTCCTCTAGCGACGATCAGAAGAAATATAGATCTCTAGAAGAATTAGATTTGGCAAAAAAAGAAAAAGATTGCATAATTAAACTCTCAAATTATCTTGTAGTTAATAAAATTGCTTCCGAAAACGAAATAGAAGCACTTCAAGAAGCAGTAAATAAAGAAATTGACGAGGCAGCTGATTGGGCTTGGGATCGCCCTGAACCTAAAGTTGAAGACTCTATGAGCAATTTATTTGCACCAGAATCTACCAGACAACTAGATTATTCTACAAATGAAAACTTTTCTGAAAATAAAATCGTACTCGTAGATGCCGTTAATCACGCCCTAAAAGAAGAATTGCAAAGAAATGCTAAAATGGTAGTATTCGGAGAAGACGTTGAAGACCCAAAAGGTGGAGTTTTCACCGCTACAAGAGGATTATCAAACACTTTCGGAGATAAACGCGTATTTAATTCCCCACTTGCCGAAGCTTCAATCGCCGGTGTGGCACTTGGAATGGCAGTTAAAGGATATAAACCTGTAGTTGAAATACAATTTGGAGATTATATCTGGCCCGCATTTATGCAAATCAAAAATGAAATTGCCACTATGCGATTCCGCTCCAATAATGGTTTCAAATCGCCAGTAGTTATTCGCGCTGCAGTCGGCGGATACATCCACGGAGGATTATATCACTCACAAAATATTGAGAGTATTTTCTCTCACATTCCCGGTATCTTAATTGCATACCCAAGTAACGCAGCTGATGCAAAAGGTTTGTTAAAAACTGCTTGCCGTATAGACGATCCAGTATTATTTTGCGAACATAAAGGAATGTATCGTTTACCATTTGCCACAACTTTAGAACCAGACGAAAATTATTTAATAGAATTTGGAAAAGGTAAGATAGTTAAATCAGGCGAATCAATGACAATTATTACTTATGGAATGGGAGTAAAAGACAGTTTAAACGCTGTAAAGAAATTTGAAAAAGAATATGATTCCACTGTCGAAATTATAGACCTAAGAACAATAGCTCCGTGGGACAAAGAACTAGTTTTATCTTCCGTTAAGAAAAATGGAAAAGTTTTAATCGTCCACGAAGACACATTAACAACAGGATTTGGAGCAGAAATAGCAGCCACAATCGCAAAGGAAGCATTTCGCTATCTCGATGCTCCAATATTTAGATTAGCTGCAAAAGATTGCCACATCCCATATCACCCTATATACGAAAATGACGTACTTCCATCAGAAGAAAAAGTATATAAGGAATTATTACAGTTAATGAAATATTAATATTAGCAAAATTCAATAAAAAAAGGGGCAATTGCCCCTTTCTTTTTATCAAAATATTAAATGAGTTAATTATCAACTCAGCTCCAGTTACAACATCAATAAAAAAATACAAAAATTCAAATTTAAGATTGGTAATAAGCTTAAAAGATACTTACAAATTCTGAATAATGGTTTCATTCATTAATATCCAACCTATTTAAGTATAAAAGCTTAGCTGTATTAATTAGAATTATTCTTGTATATATATATATGTATAGTCAAAAAAATATAGCTTTATTTTTTATTAAAGAAGGAATATTTATTTGGTCAAGAAAAAATAATTATGTAGTTTTGAAATGTAATA
>CAIWET010000652.1 GCA_903911805.1 uncultured Ignavibacteria bacterium
AATATGAACCAATTAATTTTAGGTGATTGTCTCGAAGTTATGAGAAAAATGGACTCAGAATCCATTGATTTAATTTATTTAGACCCTCCTTTTTTCTCTAATCGTAATTACGAAGTAATTTGGGGAGACAAAGGCGAAGTGCGTTCCTTTGAAGATAGATGGTCGGGAGGTATAGATCATTATATTTCTTGGCTAAAAGAAAGAGTTTCAGAGATGCACAGACTTTTAAAACCTACCGGAAGTATTTATTTACATTGCGATTGGCATGCTTTTGCTGAAATTAAAGTTTATGTTCTTGATAAGTTATTTAATCCAAAAAATTTTATAAATGCTATTGTATGGAACAGAAGCTCTACAAGGTCAAGTATTTCAAGAGTTTATAGAAGAGCATATGATACTTTATATTTTTATTCAAAATCAGATAAATATTCTTTTAATCAACAATTTATGGAACTGTCTAAGGCATCAAAAGACCTATATAACAATAAAGATGAGAAAGGTTTTTATCAAACTGTTCCTTTATTAGTAAGCGGCAAAAGAAATGGAGAAACAGGAAAAGTATGGAGAAATATTGACCCAAATAAACAAGGGAAAGAAGGTATGCATTGGGTTACTATTCCAAGTAAATTAGATGAATACGAAAAGCAAGGATTAATTTATTGGCCAGGAAGCGGAGGAAAAACACCAAGATTAAAATATTATATAGAGGATAGTCCAGGTGTGCCAGCAAATGATTTTTGGAATGATATAAAATTAGTAAGTGGTAAAGAATCTATTGGTTATCCAACTCAAAAACCTGAAGCATTATTAGATAGAATCATTCAAGCATCTTCAAATGAAGGTGATATAATTTTAGATCCATTTGTTGGCGGAGGAACATCAGTTGTTGTAGCAGATAAATTAGGAAGAAATTGGATAGGAATAGACCAATCAGTTCAGGCGGTAAAAGTTTCCGAATTCAGATTGAACAAACAGCAGGGAATTTTCTCTCAACCCTTTGTAGTTCAATTGCATAAATATGATTATGACACACTAAGATATAAAGATGCATTTCAATTTGAAGCGTGGATAGTTGATAGATTCGGAGGAATCTCCAATCTAAAGCAAAGAGGAGATTTCGGAATTGACGGAAAATCGAGAAACGGAACTCCGATACAAGTAAAACGCTCAGATAACATTGGAAGAAATGTAATAGATAATTTCCAATCCGCATTAATGCGTTACGACAAAGCACTTTACGAGAAAAACAAATCAGCGGGCGATCCCGTTGGATTTATTATAGCATTTTCCTTTGGCAAAGGTGCAGTTCAGGAAGTTGCAAGATTGAAAAACGAAGAAAATATCATTATAAAATTAGTAACAGTCGAAGAAATCGTTCCGATAGCAAAGAAACCAAAATTAAATGTAGCAATTAATGATTTGGGTGCAGATGGAAAAGGAATTAGAGAAATAGAATTCAAAGCAGAAGCAGAAAGCGACGCAGGAATAGAATTCTATTCATTCGATTTTTCATACAATCCCGAAGAAGATAATTTCAATCCAACAGTAGTTTTGGACAGAACCGGAACACAAACATATAAATTCAAACCCGGTTATCATGCAATTGCCGTAAAAGCAGTTGATTCTGAAGGATTAGAAGCAATCGAAGTAATAAAAATAAAAGTTAATGGTGAAATTATTAGGGAATAAGGAATAAACACACCCCCTTTCCCCCTCTTAATAGAGGGGGGAAAAGAAAAAGGAGTGAAGAATAACGTTCTTTTAAAAAAACACCTCTTAACAACACCCCCTCTAATAAGAGGGGGTTGGGGGGG
>CAIWET010000653.1 GCA_903911805.1 uncultured Ignavibacteria bacterium
ATTAATTATATCTTTTTTTTCTACTACTGTATCGTAACTGTAATTTGGATTACTTCCACGTAGTATAATTTTACTATTATCATCTTCATAAGGGAATAGTAATTTAATTGTCCTTAAATTGTTTGCTTCTGAATTAGTAACAATGAAATATGTTTCTCCCCAAAGAATAACATTATGATTATTCAATTTTTTAACTGCTATAATTTCACCACTTTTATAATTAGGGTACATCGAATCACCATATATTGGGAAATATGCAGTACAGTCATTAAACGGTGGATAATTAATCATAAATGCAGGTGCTTCTTGAATATCATTAAATGATTCCGTTATTGATGCAGTTGCGTCTAATTCATAAAAGGGAACGCCTGTATTTTTATGATTTATTTTTGGCTGCTCTAATAGCATTTCACCTTCGCCAGTCTCAAGCCAATCTACATTAATATTTAAATCGGGAAGTTTCCGTATTATTTCTTTTGGTAAACTTTTTTGTCGCCCATTTTGATAATCACTAATTGTACCTGGTTTTATTGAGAATAAAGAAGCAAATTCATCTATAGTCTTTATATTCAAATAGTTAACTAATTTAGATATTCGCTCTTTCCTTCCCTCGGAATTAATTATTTTTCCCATAATGATAATAAATTTTTAAAAAATTCGGAAAAATACGTAAAAATAAAAAATAATGTTTGCGTGTTACGGAAATTTCCGTTATATTGCATTTGTGTTTTTAACGAAACACGAAAAACAGTAAAAAACAAACGTTCTTTGACAACTGAGCCAAAATACTTTTATAAAAAACTAAACATTTCTCGCACAGATAAAAGAAAAGTTGCACAAGCAATGTAATATTGTAAATCTCTTGTATTTGTTGTAGATTTACAATAAAATTAAACCTTTTTAAACTCATTTATAGCATCGAGCAATTTATCAATTAATTCGATTTCTTTCATTTTCTCTTTTCTGAATTCTTTTAATTGCTCGGGTGACATCAGCGCCAATTGCCTAAATATCTCTTCTTTAGGATATAAATGATATAACCCATATGAAGGGTCTAATTCAGCTTCCAAATACATATTGCCTTGACCAGTTAAATACCAAGCAACATTAATCCCAGTTAGTGGCAAAACTTTTAAATACTTCGCTCCTAACACACTTCTCTTAAGTTTCTCTGTATCTGCACCTAAATATTTCACTAATGAATCATAGCGAATACCAATGATTTTACAGAAATCTGCTTTTACTGGAAACTCAGCGTTAAGAAAGATTTCTAGTCTTTCTGCTGGCGTTTCTTCTAAGATATTTTTATTTTCCATATTATTTGTAAAATTTTCCTTGTGTGTATGGAAGATTTTCCATAAATTGCAATCGTGTTTTTAACCAAACATTAAAAACATTTAAAACAGCAAATGACGATCTTTGAAAATTAAGCCAAATACAAAAATAAAACCTAAAAAAGAGGTATCGCCAAACACCATTTTTTTTATTAATTAATTAGAAAGAACTTAAAATGACTGCAAGCGATATTAAGACAAGCAGACATTTCAATATTTGTCAAAAAGTTAAAGCTTCAATTGATGGTGACTTCAAATTAGTTGATCCATCTTTATTAAAAGATTTAACAATTTTTGAATGTCATAAAATCTTTACTGAAGCGATTAGAGAATTCAACAATAATATGCTTCCATATAATGAAAAATTCAAAGAACAAATTCTAAATGATAAATGCATTCAAAGAACTTCGGGATCTTCCAAAAGACCATTAGATAGATTTTCTTCTTGGTGAACCAAGTCATCATTGTATGGATTCTCGTAAAATCCCGCAACATATCGCTTTTGGATAAAACCTATATTGAAACCATTTGAATAAAAAATGAATTTATCTTTTTCTTCATTAATTTCATACTTTTCAGCGAATATATCTACAGCCTGGCAATTTGCCACGAATAATTTATATGTATTCATTTAAAAAACCTAATAATTTTATTTACAAATAGAAAGAACAATTATGCCAAATCCAGTTCCTAAGCCCAGGGTTAACAAGAAACCTAATAAAGTAGGAATTTCAATTTTCCTTGATCAGAAATATTATAATATGCTAAAAAATTTAGCAGAATCTGACGACAGATCAATCTCATCTCAAGGTAGTGTCATTATTAAATCATATTTTGATAATTCTTTACAACATTAACAAAACTAAATTAAGAAA
>CAIWET010000654.1 GCA_903911805.1 uncultured Ignavibacteria bacterium
ATATCGATAAATCTCTCAAATATTGAAAGGTATTTTATGATTAATAGATATAAATATTATATACTTGCTTTATTATTATTTATTTTAGTGAGTAACCCAATCTTTTGTCAAACATTTAAAGTTTCATATATTGATGGATCTAAATTTCCAAAGATTAAAGCTAGTTTTTTAGCTACCGATATGTATGGAAAGTCTTTCAATGATTTAACTCCTTCAGATTTTGATGTAAAAGAAAATGATGTTTCCGTTAATTCTTCAGTTGGTGTCTCTTGTCAGGATTCCACAGAGGTTGTTCCATTAAGAATTGTATTAGTTTTGGACCAAAGTAGTTCTATGGAGCTTTTAACGGTTAATGGTAATACAAGGTGGAGCTGGGTTGTAAGCGGAGTAACTTCTTTTTTAAATCACGTAAATTTTACAAATGGGACTAAAGTTTCAGTTGTTTCCTTTGGTTCATTTTCTTATATCAGAAGTCCTTTTTCAGAAAATCCGAATGCCATACTTGATTCAATAAGCAAGATTCACGTAGGTGGCGGTACTAAATATGACCCACCGTTTACAAATATTCCTAATGGCGCAATTGAGATGCTCAGAAATGAACCAGAGAAATATAGACGTATTATTGTTTTTCTTACTGATGGTGAACCTAGTGTTCCAACTAATACAGATTTTATTATTAAAGAAGCTATCGACGCCAATGTTCAAATATATTCGATTACTTTATCGATGAATATTAATAATGAATTGGAATTAATTAGCCGAATGACTTCTGGAAAAAGCTTCTCAGCGTTTTATGAAACCGATTTATCAATGATTTATCAATTTATTGCAATGGATCTTGAGAAAAAGCAATTATGCGAACTTTCCTGGAATGCTCCATTTGGTTGCAATAATGAACATTTTAGAAAAGTAGATATAAATTTTAAAAGAAATAATACTAATGTAACCAAAACTTATTCTGCTCCTGATACTAGTATTGCAAATCTGCAATTCTCCGAAAATTTATTATTTTTTGATGATCCAATGCCGGGTGACACTACTTATAAAGATATAACCATAACTGCTATCAATTCTGATTATTATTGCACCGATTTGTCATTTGCTCCTTCTACATACTTTAGTGTTGCTAAATGGGATGTTTATGGAAATGGCACAGCGCCACCATTTACTTTGAAAGTGAATCAATCAAGAACAATAAGAGTTAGATTTGTACAGCAAGTAGCAAAGACTTATCGCTCATCAGTTCTAAAATTTAATGGTTTACCTTGCTCTTACTTTTTAAGTATGATTGGCGGCTTAAATAAAATTAAATTGCTATCTCCTGTTGGTGGCGAATCTTATTCTTCTTGTGATAGCGTTTTAATTAAATGGAGTGGGGTTGATACAAATAAATTAGTTACTATTATTTATAGTACCGATAATGGAGTTTCCTGGAAAAATCTTGTTGGTTCACTTAAGGGTAATTCTTACAAATGGAAACCCACTACAGAGAGTTCACAGTATAAAATTAAAGTAATCGAATACACAAAACCGGAAAATATTTGGTCAAATTTATCGGGTGGGAATAGTGCCGATGTTATTGTTTTTCAACCTGATGGGATGTATGGCTATGTGGCTGGTACATTTTATACAAAATTTAAAAACCGACTTACTGTAGGATCAAGAGATGTGTATATAATTAAGTTTGATTCAGATGGTAATGAAATTTGGAGTACAACGTTTGGAAGTTCTGGAGCCGACTCAATTGGGGGTTTATTTATTGACCCCAAAACAAATAATTTGTACGTTGTCGGAGTTTCTTATGGTTTTACAAATATTGGCAATATGATGCTAAAAGGTGGTTTAGGTTATGCTCCTGACTGCTTTATAGCAAAATTTACTCAAGGCGGTCAATGCATAAGTGCGGGTTCAATTTGTGGAGATTATACTTTTAGGACTTTTCAATGTTGGGGACAAAGAATAGCAGTTTGGAATAATAGTGTTTATATTGATGGATTATATAGGAATTTCAATAAATTTAACGGATTTCAATTCGATTATCCAGTTAAAGAAAATGCTAAATATGTTTTTGGTGCAAAATTTGGAATGGATCTCAGTTTGAATAGCATATATTTATTTAAAAATGATTTGAACGTCGAATATTCATCAAATTCTTGTAAAGATTATTTAAATAATTCTTATCAGGCTAATTCAAATGGATCATATCGCAAGTATGGCGGAATACCATCAAGTCAAGATTCATCAAGTGCATTTTCTGTAACTTCACCTAAAATTAGTTTTAAATCTAAAGAGTGTAATTTTGGCTCAATTACAGTAACTGATTCAAAAAGTATTAATTTAAAGGAAGAGCTTTGTAATATAGGATTAAATCTATCATTGATTGTTAGAACTGAAATTACTGGGAATGATTCTGCTAATTTTTCATTGACATCTGGGTTGAAATCCATAATCTTATCTCCAAATGAATGTAAAGACATCGAATTAACATTCAATCCCCAATCTGTCGGCTATAAAGAAGCGATATTGAAGGTTTATGGTGCTTGCAATGAATATATTGAAATGAACTTAAATGGTTATAGTATTTGTAATGGAAAAAGTGCATCGAGTTTTACATTTAATCAGGCATTAGTAGGAACAAAAAATATTGAATTGATTAAATGTGCTTACAAAAATACAAATGATGCACCTATTGAAGTAGAACCCATTTTAAAAGGAATAAATATAAGTGATTTTTCAATTTCTCCAAATGGGAAAATTATAATTCAACCTGATAATTGCTTAGATATAACTGTCACATATTCATCAAATTCGATTGGGGAAAGTTATGCATACATTCATTATAATCTTCCATTTGGGTGTGATAATTTAAATACTGAGTTATTTGCTGAATCTGTAAGTGGTAGCTTTAATATTTCAGGATGGAGTTTTGGTGAACATCGTATATTAACAGAATCTTTTGCTAATGTAGTTTTTAGAAATACGTCTTCTATTCCTGTTAAAATAACTCAAATTTTCCTAGATGATCCAGTTCAAAAGCAAATTATTATAAATCAAAATTATAATTTTCCAATTATTATTAAAGCAAATGATTCTTTATTGATACCAATTAAATTTATACCAAAACAAGAATTAGATTACATGAATGTTGTTAATGTAATTATCGAAAGTTTTGGGGATACTATTAAAGCTAAAGTTGCGGGAACTGGAATTTTACCTAAAATAGAATCAGAATTGAATTGCATAGGGAAGACACACCAAAATCAAAAAAGCATTTTAAATCTTAAAATTTCTAATACAAGTTCATCATCGATACTTAAAGTTAAAGATATTAAAATTAATAATCCAAATTACAATCTATTTTTTGAGGATATTTCCGCTAAGAATTTTATTCTAAATAAAAATACTGATACGATTATAAATTTGATTTATTCACCTATTACAACTGGTTTAAATCAAAATGATGTTATTATTACTTCTGATGCTCTTTCAGGACCTGAAATTGACCCAAGAGTTGATACGACATTACATATTGATTGCGAATCAATGAATGTGAATAATACTAAAAGTTTAGAATATGGCCCAATTATGATTTGCGATAATGAAAGTCAAAGTGCCTTTGTATATAACCTTAGCTGGCAAGAACCAATAAGAATAACTCAAACATTTTTTGAAAAAAATAATCCAGATTCTGCATTATTTAATTTTTCCATTCCAAATTCAGATATAAAAGCTGGTGATTCATTAAAAATTTCAATACTATTTGAACCAAAAGTGACAGGAAAATTTCAAACTAGTCTTTATTGTGTGATTTCTACAGGTGATACAATAAGAATAAAGTTGAGTGGAAGTGCTGAAGTAATTACTGTTTATTCTGAACAAACTGATATAAAAATTGACTTATTAAATAAACAGAAAATCATAATTTACGGCAATATTTCAGAGTTAAAGAATAAATATATAAATGAATTAAAGATTCTTTTTAAATATGACTCAACAATGATTTCGTATGTAAAAAACTCGGTAAATAATGAAATTAATCCAAACTTTGAATGGACTTGGAATGAACCAATTGGACTAAAAGATGGTATATTGTCATTTAATGGTTTAGGAAAATTGCCAACAGCCTTCAAAGGAAGTTTAATTAGTTTTTTTGTTGATGGTTATTTAGCTGATAAATCATATTCTTTTACCAATATCCAGCATATTATTGATGGGTGTAAAACTAATGATACAATAGGTTCTAAAATTTCAATTACTGGGATTTGTTTTCTTAATGGTAGAATGATAGTAATTGGTGATTCTCATTTTTATTTGGAAATTCCTTCTCCAAATCCAACAAATAAGAATGTATTAATTAAATTTGGTGTTCCTTTAAAATCGGAAACCAAACTTGAATTATTTAACTCCTTGGGCGAAAAGATTGAAGAAATATATCATAAATTCAGCGAATCAGGTGAATATGAAATTATTCATCAATTGACTGATTATCCTTCAGGTGTCTATTTTATTAAGTATTCCTCTGCCGGAAATTATTCATTTCAAAAGTTTGTTAAAGAATAGCATATAATGTTTTTGAATTTTTAAAGCATATTCTTAAATCGGAAGAGTGAAAAAGAATGTTGTGCCTTTGCCTTCGTAACTTTGTACCCATATTCTTCCATGATGAATTTCAACAAATTCTTTACAGAGAATTAAGCCGAGACCTGTTCCTTTCTCGTTTTTAGTTCCGCTCGTTGTTATTGTTGAATCAATTCGAAATAATTTCAACAAATTAGATTCAGGAATACCAACACCGTTATCCATAATACTAATCTGTACTTCTTTATTATCATGAATAATTTTTACAGTAATAGATCCACCCTCATTTGAAAATTTGATTGCATTG